>NZ_JBHVSI010000025.1:0-84748 GCF_042885335.1 Neobacillus sp. NPDC058068
ACGACTAAACGGCCTTAGCCCTATGGAATATAGAGCTAAAGCCGCTTAGATCATTTTTATTATTTCCACTGTCTACTTGACGGGGTGCAGTTCAAACCCGCTAGTTGTGCTTTTTCACACGCAAAATTTCCGATTGTCCGCTATAAGAACCTTCCCCCTATTTTTTGTGTGGAATTTTATAAACTTTCGTTCAAATAAGATATTTATCCGCTTATATGCCAGTGTTAGAATAGTTTGTAAACCCTGTGAATATTTGGTTCA
Organism: Neobacillus sp. NPDC058068; assembly: GCF_042885335.1. Lineage (NCBI taxonomy): Bacteria > Bacillati > Bacillota > Bacilli > Caryophanales > Bacillaceae > Neobacillus > Neobacillus sp. NPDC058068. Next base: position 262 of record NZ_JBHVSI010000025.1, read on the forward strand.
TTTTCTATTGCGTTATTGGAAAGTGGAAAACAGGGGAAGGGTTTTTAGGAGGTGATGCTATACATGAGGAGAGAACCAGTTCGTACTGTTGAAGGAATAACTCAAATTATACAATGGGAAAGGAATATTGAATAATGAAATCTAATAGCAATTCTAATAGCAATTCTAGAAGATGAAAGTCATTAAAACCTATGTCTATTAAACTTGACACTTTAATGCCCTATAAGGGGGGCGATCCAAAAAAATATTGAATGCTTTCTGGCTGGTTGAATTAGATTGTCATATTTAAAAATTAATGATGGCATAACGTTTTTGGGGTATAAATTTATAAGTTTAACCGGAAATATGGAAAGTAGTTGGATTGATCTGCAAAACGTAATTGAAAAATTTGTAAACGGGAGGATTTATGATGAAAATGTTCGCAAAAAAGCTGATGTCATTGACGCTCGCGTTGCTGTTGGTGTTCGAGGCGCTTCCCTTGGGGTTTAACGAATTGTCTTCGTCAGCTTTAGCTGCAGCAGCGGATGGTATCTCTAATACTAGCCTCTCTGCAAAAATCGGAGATTTAGGGCAGATTGAGGGATTGTATATCAATAATAACCCTCTAAACAGAAATAATAACCCTATCAATTTTGTTTTACCGAACAATACATCCCCACAAAACAACGTCCAGCATCAATGGATGGGCGAAATGATTTTTTCTTACCGTACTGGTGACAGCGCAGAATTCCCTGACGACAGAGTTGGCTTTGTAGAAGTCGATACAAACAAAACGCTGGCAGCTGGTGGATCAACAACCTATTCCAACATCAATCCTGCTAACCCTAATATTGAGAAAACGGCTTCAGTAGACGGTAAGAAAGTGGAAGTCAACTTTATCGGACAGAATTTGGACTCCACAGCCCAGCGAGTGATGAAAGGTTTTGACGTAAAATCGGTATTTAATATGGATACTGATGACGGTTCAATGCTATGGGAAATTACGATGAAAAACAAAAGCGGCAAGTATATGGAGTTCGGGGATATCGGCTTGCCGATGCCTTGGAATAACAAATACTTAAATGTATCAGATACGTATGATAACCGTGTTACTGTACATAACTTTGCCGGTGCCGACAGCGGGTATTCTTATGCGATCCGCACGAGCGGTGAAGGAAACTTTATGATGTTTACCCCAGTTCCGGAAAGTGGCGCGCGTATTGAGTATGTTGATTATTGGTTGGGAGATACGGGTGAACTTCGTAATGGAAGTTTGTACTCTAACTGGGTCGGTGATAGCGGCGGCTGGTTTCCAGGGCTGAATGTTCTATATATTCATTCCAAAGATATACAGAAAACGGGTCGCGGATATTTCAGTGATGCCTCCAGCCTAGTTTTAGCTCCGGATGAGGAAAAAACATATCAATTTAAATTTTCAGCTGTACGCGCTGGCGACAATACACCTCAAGAAAATGCACAAAGTCCAAATAACGCTTCAACTTCTATGGAAGACCGTGAGGCAAATCTTCGCTCCACCCTATATAAATCAGGGATGATTGATGCGGTAGCATTGCCTGGCTTCCAGACTGCGATCAATATGCCTGTTTTATTGGATCTACACTATGACGATAGCCTCATCGATTTGCAGTCAATAGAAATTCAATCTGTTCACGAGAATGACCCGTTTGACGAAGTGCATATCCCGGTTATTAGGCCAGGACAGACCAGAGCTAATATGGTCAACAATTCTCGTGCTGGCCGCGGACTTCCTGACGGGAACCCGGGATATACTGAATCTGTAGAGTTCGTAGAGACGAAAATCATAGATGGTGAACAGCATCATATTTACTCACTTCAATTTAACAATATCGGTAATAACAGCGTTCGAGTAAATTATAATCTGGTTGGTAATGAATCGGTGGATAAATTTACACAACTTGAATTCAATGTTCTGGCTGAGCTTGACGAAACAGTGCAAGCCCACTCTGAATTTATGGTTGAGAAAACGCAAGATAACAACCCGAATAGCCCTACCTTCGGCATCTACCGTGACTGGTATCTTACTACTGGGATGGATACGAACGATAACCATTGGGGAGATGACTGGAGCCACGATAATATCAATTTCATGACAATGAAAAACTATCTTGATCCAAATGCTGATGAAATTCGGTCAATTGAAAACTATTTGATCGACTTTATGTGGGAAACTTATATGAAAAATACGCAGAGTACTTTTACGGTTGCTAACTATCTTAGAGATTCGGGCGTATTTAAAGATGGAGACAAACCCTATACACGAACGTTTTCTGAAATAATGGAGGCTACTGGATTTTTCAATATGTATCGCATCCAAAAAGCATATCCTAATCTGATAGAGTACCGCGAATCACCAAAGTACTATTTGGAAAAAGCTTATGGCATATACTATAACCGTATTTCTAGCGGAACAACTGGATTCTATGGTGAACAGCAGATTCCGGATATGATTGAGGCGTTAAAAGAAGAAGGAATGCTGGATGAATACGAAAAACTGAAAGTAAAGTTTGCTAAAACGAAAGGAACGAACGTGACAAATGCTAAATACCCTTACGGGTCAGAATTTGAATATGATAATACAGGAGAGGAAGGTGCTTATTCTGCAGCTAAGGCATTGCGCACATACTACCCTGAAGACTCAAGGGCAGCCGCAGCCAAGAATAGTATGGGCATGGCTGACTTGAAGACTCGTGCCATGCGCGGCATCCAGCCTACTTGGTACTTTTATTCCGTGCCAGTATTCCGCGCTGGGGAAGGCTGGTGGAATTTCCAATATACTGCGTCTTTAGCAGGATATATTATGGATGACTGGCTCCGCTATCAAGATGACGGAAGATCTGCAGAACAGACAGCTATTGCACAGCAGCGTAACTTTGCTGCGAAGATTTCGAACTTCAATGCTATTAATATGGGGCAAATTTCAGCACAGTCTATAGGAGGAATCTCTTGGAGATATAACGCCCAGAAGGGTGGAACGGGGACTAAAAACGTTAATGATGGTGGTACCCGGGTGATGAACAACGGCTGGCAAGATTTCTCTGGTGAGTCGGAAGAAGGACTTTACGGCTCGCTACTTAGTATTAGTTCCGACATTATTACCGATCCAGTGTTTGGGCTTTTCGGATATGGAGCTTTGGTTACTGACAAAGGTGACAGCTACAATATTACGCCGAAGGACGGATTTGGTAAGCGGATTAACCTAATCGATGAAAAAATTAACTTGGTCTTGGAAAGCGATAAAGTTGAAAGTGCTCAGATTCAAAAAGATGGTAAGTTATTTAAATTAAAGATTTCTAATCCTGCTAAAAAAGAACATGCATCAAGGATTACTGTTGACGGAGCGGGAATAGAAAATGGCTATTATACAATCAAGCTAAATGATGAAGATACTGGTCAGTTCTACGTTCAGAACAATAAAGGTGTTGCTATGTTCCATATGAGTAGCGACCCAACGGCTGAATTGATCATTGAAAAATCAGATACTGGTGTAAATCAAGCTCCGCTAGTTATCGCAGAGATGGCGACACAAAATCCGCAAGCGCTAATTTCATTTATGTTAAATGGGATTGTGACTGATGACGGTGCACCGAATGGTAAGTTGACGTACCAATGGGAGGTTGTCAATACTCCAGAGGGCGGCAATCTTAGCTTTACTAATCCTAATTCAAGCATTACTAAAGCTCTCGCTTCAAAAGGAGGATCCTATACGGTTAGGCTCACTGCCAATGACGGGGAATTAAGTGGTACTTACGAACTGACGTTCGACTTAGCGGCCGGGCCAGAAAAACAATCTCCAACATTCGGCGAAGTAACTGCGATCCAGAATAATACAAATAACAGTATTATTGAATTAACGGGTGAGGCGATCCCAGATCCGCTGTACAGCGCAATATTTGAGCCCGAATTGTCGTATACATGGGCTGTCAAACAAAAGCCAGATGGTGAAGGGGATATTACTATTATCGATGGCGATAAAGCAACTGCATTTGCGAAAGTTAGCAAGGCAGGTACCTATGTGTTTACCTTTACAGCGGACGATGAAGGCAAGGTGGCAAGCAAAGATGTAACGCTTGTGATTGGGGAAGATACTGATGATACCTACCGAGCAATCAGTGTCGTGACACAGATGAAAACAGCTCCAGTACTTCCTGCACAAATGGATATTTTGTTTAAAGGGCAAAGTGTGATCGAATGGGATGAGATAAACCCAGACAGCTATGCAAACTCAGGTAGTTTCGAAGTTAAAGGTAAAGTTGTAGACAGCGATTTGAAAGTAAAAATTACTGTATATGTTGTGAAAGCACAACCTCAAAACAACGCGCTGATTGCAAGACCTTCTGCGAGTTACTCTGGTGGTGACGGATATCCCGAGGCGATGAATAACGGTGTCGATCCAAGAAGTTCATCGGATTTCTCCCCAACTAGAGGTGCTGCTAACAGTGCATGGCATAACTGGGGACGAGAAGGAGAACCAGCATGGGTCATGTACCAATGGGATGAGCCATTCCTTGCCTCTTCGATGGATGTATATGTTTTCCGGGACGGTGGAGGGAATTTCCAACCGAAGGATATGACGCTTTCGCTTCGTGATGAGAATGGAAAATGGTACACACCAAGAGAAGTAACAGGACTCGGAAATGCATTGAATAGATACAACACGACCACCTTTGAGCCTGCATATATTACAGGTGCTCGCATTGATATGAAACCTACTACTCTTGGCTCTGGTATTTTGGAATGGAAAGTATATGGATATACAGGGGCGGTAGACAAGTCGAAGTTGGCAGAGGTTATTAATTTTGCCAATTCATTAAAAGCTTCGAACTTCGTCGATCAAGGTCTTGCGCCGATTGAAGCTGCGAAGGCGAATGCTTCTGCTGTGATGAAAAATACGGCAGCTACAGAAGAGGAAGTTGCTCAGGCAATTGAAAAGCTGCTGGCAGATTTGCGGTTGCTGAGTCCGCGCGATAATAATATGGCGTTTGCAGCTAGTCTTTCAGCGAGCTACACTTCGTCTTGGGAAAGCCTTCCTGCAGTTAATGACGGGTTAAAAACGGCTACCAACAACCCACATTGGGGTTCGTGGGGCAATACAAGCTCTGAGGAATGGGTACAATATGATTGGCCGCAGGGTGCAACAATTGAAAGCTCCAATCTAATGCTGTGGACGGATAATGGCGGCATAGAAGCGCCTACGAAGTACACGTATTCATACATTCCGATGAATAGCGATACGAATGAATGGGTAACGGCAGGGACGATCACATCAGGCATCATAGCTCTTACTACTCCTATTGGTTCCTCAAATGTATATGAATTTGACTCGGCTCTGGAAGTTAAATCACTGCGTGTGACGATGACAAAGAAAGCCCGGAATGGTAATGGCGTTGGCTTATGGGAATGGGAAGTTTTCCAACCGAAGCCTAAACTGGATCAAGCGGCGCCAGATCCTAGCGAATGGACAATTACGAACGCTAATTCGAATACTAATGGAAAAGGGAAGATAGAAGGCGTAAACGATACGATGGAATATCGGAAGCTGGGTGATGAGAATTATACGCCTGTAATCGGCACAAGCATTGATAATCTTGAGCCTGGCAGCTATCAAATTCGGTACGTAGCGACAGATAAGTTAAATGCAAGCGAGCCGGTAACTGTGGAGATTGAGTTAATAAGTGTAGTGCATCCTTTATCACTCGTATTGGATAAGACGGAGCTATGGCCTGCCAATAATCAAATGGTTCCAATTCACGCAACGTTGAATTATGGTGGAAATCCGAATGATATTAGTGAAATATCGTTGACTTCGATTACAAGTAATGAACCGGCAGCTGATGATATTAGCGTTGTCGAGTTTGGCAAGGATGTGTATGATTTCAATCTGCGTGCCTCAAGATTAGGGAATGGAACCGGAAGAATATATACAATAGTATATACAGTTACATTTACTTCTGGTGAAGTTGCAACAGTAGAAGGAACTGTGACCGTTCCGCATAATCGGGGCAATAAACAAGTAATAAAGAATAAGGTGAACCAACTAATAAAGTAAACCAACTAGCAAAGAGCACAATCTCCTCCGTTTTAGCCGAGGTGGATTGTGCTCTTTTATTAACACTTCTGTTGCTTTATGTAAAGAGAAAAGGAACTATTTAATTTTATTCAGCGGAATTTATCATCTACTTCTGTAAATGGGGGATAAGTTGAATTTTAGGGCCTGCCCCATAACGTACTAATGTTTCACTGTACGGGGGGACAGGCCCTATGATGTTTGGTCATATTAAATTTAATTTGTGTGGAATTTTACAAATTTTCGTTCAAATTTGATATTTATGTGCTTTCATTATGATGCTAGAATAATCTTATAGTTACTGTAATTTCTGGTTGACTATAGATTTAATGGAAGAGGCAGGAAGTTATAAGAAATAGTTTGAGAAATTGAAGCCACTTCAGGAAAGACCAAGCTGATGGTGGGATATAGAAAAGGTTAAACTTTTATAACTTTTATTCAAAATAAACATCAAATGTTTAGAAAGGAGCAATACCTATGAAGCCTGAGATCGGCAAACCAACAAAAGGTATATATTATTCTACAAATTTATTTACCAAAGCAAAAAATGTGCTGAATTCCCAAAATGTCGTACCTTATATTTTCGTTCTTCCTTTTCTATTATCATTTGTATTTATCTACCTTTACCCCTTGATTAAGGGATTTATTATGTCCTTCCAAAGTATTTTACCGGGAGAGGTGGAATTTATAGGATTAAATAATTATAAGAAGATATTTAATGGCGATTTTTATAAGGCATTAACTAATTCTACCATTTATACAATTTTAACCGTATTGATTTTAGTAGTGTTGCCGATAATAATGGCCATTTTCTTAAACTCTTCACTAGTTAAATTTAAGACCTTTTTCCGTGCTGCGTTATTTGTACCTGCACTTACTTCTACAATTGTTGCTGGCGTTATTTTCCGACTTATGTTTGGGGAAACAGATACAGCAGTTGCAAACCAAATCCTTAACTGGATAGGTTTAGAATCAGTAGATTGGAAATTTAATGCATGGTCTGGTATGGCCTTAATGGTATTGCTCTGTTCGTGGCGTTGGATGGGTGTAAATACTATGTATTTTCTGGCGGGATTACAGAATATACCCAAGGAATTGTATGAAGCAGTGGAAATGGACGGAGCGAATTCATTTCAAAAACTATGGTATATCACGTTACCCTCCTTGAAACCGATATCAATATTTGTTATCACAATATCCATCATTAGTGGCTTTAGGATGTTTGAGGAAAGCTTCGTTTTCTGGGAGTCGGGATCCCCTGGAAACATTGGTCTGACAATAGTCGGTTACATTTACCAGGAGGGAATTAGACAAAATGATTTGGGCTTTGGTTCAGCAATAGGTATCGTTCTGCTGCTTATTATATTTTTAGTAAGCGTTTTCCAATTAGTAGTAACTGGTGCATTTAAAAAGGAGGGTGAATAGGGATGAATAGGAAAGTTATTTTCTTGATTACTAATATAGCATTTTTTATTGTCTCTTTAGTGGCGCTTTTTCCAATTATCATTCTGCTGATTTCATCCTTTAGACCTTCATCGGATTTAATGCGCAATGGTATTAGTTTAACTTTCGATTTGGACTTACTAACCGCGGCAAACTATACCTACATTTTTACCCAAGCACAGAATTATTGGGTATGGTATGGTAACAGTTTAATTATCACCCTGGTAACAATTGTTCTATCATTGATTTTTTCGTCAATGGTGGGGTATTCATTAGCGCTATATGATTTTAAGGGTAAAAACTTTTTTTTCATCTTAGTATTACTAATTTTAATGATTCCTTTTGAAATCTTAATGTTACCTCTTTATGACTTAATGATTACAACAAAATTGATAAATACATATACATCTATCGTTCTGCCTATGTTAGTTGCCGCGCCAGCTGTGTTTTTCTTTAGGCAATATGCTTTGGGGCTTCCGAAAGAGCTAATGGATGCAGCTAGAATTGATGGGTCAAGTGAATATGGAATTTTCTTTAAAATCATGTTGCCTTTAATGACACCCTCGTTAGCGGCGATGGCAATCCTGCAGGGGTTGAGCAGTTGGAATAACTTTTTGTGGCCATTGGTTACATTAAGAACCAGTGATATGTTTACACTACCGGTTGGTATTGCTACTTTACTCACACCTTATGGTAATAACTATGACATATTAATAGCAGGTTCCATGATGACAATTGTACCGGTTGTAACCCTTTTCATTATTTTTCAACGTTATTTTATTGAAGGTTTAACGGTTGGAGGAGTTAAAGGGTAATAGGCTTCTAGGAGTGAAATTTGTGTGGACGGTAAGCAGATAATTAGCATAATAGATTATTTATTTCAATGGATAACACGTTTTGCTGTTCTTAATGGGTTATGGGTTCTATTTTCCTTGATAGGCTTTCTTGTAGGTGGGATTTTTCCATCTACAGTTGCAACCCTTAGTGTCGCACGTAAATGGATTATGAATGATACTGATTTTAAGGTTTGGGATTTTTTTAAAGAATCCTACAAGAAAGAATTTGTTACTTCGAATATATTGGGTTGGATACTACTAGCTATTGGTCTTATTTTTTATATTAATTACCAGGCAATCTTAGGGTTGACACTTACCAGCAACACCCTATACCAAATAATGTTAATAACATTTTTACTTCTATTATTCTTTTATGTGATTGTTATAATTTGGGCATTTCCGCTGATTGCCCATTACGATACAAGCGTTATCAATATCATCAAAAGTGCATTAATAATTGGACTTTCAAAGATTCACTTTACAGTAGCTATTGGTTTGTACCTATTTACAGTTATGTACCTATCGTTCGCTTTTCCCGGAGCTATACTTTTTTTCACCTTTAGCGCAGCATCATATGGGTGTATGTGGTTATCCCTAAGGGTATTTTCAAAAGTAAAAAATATTCAACATTCTTAAGTAGGAAATTGGTAGTTTATAAAGGTAATAAGTATGTTATCCCATAATATCCAACAAGCAATTATTGGAGGTGATGCAAAAAAGGAACTAAAAAAATAGCCAAAATAGTAATTGGGGGTATATGGGCAGTGAAAACACATAGCTGGCACAACCAAGGAAATTGAACCTATGTGTTTCAAATTACTACATGTACAGTAGAGAAAAAATCAGTAAGGGATGGATTTAAAGCTGTTTTACACTCCTTTAAATCAATATGTAATTGCCTCAAGAAGTAAGCGCTCTATAAAAGATTGACATTTTAATTAGTTAAATTTAAAAAATAGGGAGTTGATTTTTGATGAAAAAAGTTTTTCTGCCATTTTTCTCAATAGTAACATTAATATTTCTTTTAGTTGCCTGTAATGGCGGGGAACCCACTACAGGAAAGTCAAGTAGTGATAAGGGAGCGGATAAAGGCAAGTCAACAGAAATCTCCTTTTGGACATTTGTTGAAGCCCATAAGAAATTTTATGACGACGCTTTAGAAAGATGGAATAAGGAGAATCCTGATCGTCAAATCACTTTAAAATCTGAGGTTTACCCTTATGACCAAATGCATAATAATTTGCTAATGGCACTTCAATCAGGTTCAGGTGCCCCAGACATGGTTGATATTGAGGTCAGTCGTTTTCCTAACTATCTAAAAGGTAAACCACAATTGGAACCAATGAATGAATATGTTGATCCAGTAATAGATAAGTTTGTTAAATCAAGATTTGAGATTTATTCAAAAGATGGTAAGTATTACGGAATGCCTACTCATGTCGGTGCCGTAGTCATGTATTATAACACTGAAATCATGAAGCAAGCGGGCGTAGATATTGATTCTATTAAAACTTGGGATGATTATATCGAGGCGGGTAAAAAAGTTGTAGAGAATACAGATGCTGTAATGACTACAGTTGATACGGGTCATGATATGCAATTCTGGTCCTTAACATCCCAACAGGGTGGAGATTTCATTAATGATGATGGCGAAGTTGTTATCGGAAATGAAGAATCAGTTAAAGCATTGACTCTATTAAGTGATATGGTACACAAGCACAAAATTGCTGTATTAACTCCTGGAGGTGCTCCAGACGCTTCTGAAGAATATTTTGGGTTCATGAATAATGGCGGGGCGGCATCACTTGTAATGCCAATGTGGTATATGAACAGATTCACAGACAACATGCCAGATTTAAAAGGCAAGATTGCTATCCGCCCACTACCAGCTTGGAAAGATGGTGGAGACCGTTCGGCAAATATGGGAGGAACAGGTACTGTTATAACAAATCAAGCTAAAGATAAGGAGCTTGCTAAAGAATTCTTAGCTTTTGCCAAACTTTCGAAAGAAGGAAATATCCAATTGTGGAAACAACTTGGTTTTGATCCCCCAAGATGGGATGTCTGGGATAGTGAAGAAATTAAAGAAGATAATGTGTACTATCAATATTTTGGAACTGACATCTTTGACAACTTGTTAGAAATTAAGGACGAGATTAATCCGGTTCATATAACTGAAACAAGTCCAAAAATTAATATTGAAATTACAACAAATACACTAAATAATGTCCTGCGCCAGCAGTCAAAAACTCCAAAAGAGGGATTAGAGGATGTAAAAAAAGCTGTAACTAGATAGTTAGATTTGGTTATGTAATGGGCGCAAGGATCCCTGAGGGTTCAGAAAGTGCAAAATGGTTCTGATACGCTATTAGGGGTCCTTCTTTTATACTCTTTTACCAAAAAGTACATACGCTATCTGGTTGTTTATATCGAAAATAATAATAGAGGGGTTGGCAAAGGTGGCAAAAAAAGTGGAACAGGCACAAATGGTAATCGACAAAAGTTATGTTATTTCAGAAATAGACCCTAGAATCTATGGCTCATTTATTGAGCATTTGGGCAGAGCTGTTTATGGTGGAATATATGAAGTGAATCATCCAACAGCAAATGAAAATGGTTTCCGTCAAGATGTTCTAGATTTAGTAAAAGAATTAAATGTACCAATCATTCGCTACCCTGGCGGAAATATGGTTTCCGCCTATAATTGGGAGGATGGGGTTGGTCCTAAGGAAGAGCGCCCTCGTAGATTAGAACTGGCTTGGCGTGTAACTGAAACAAACGAGTTAGGTACAAATGAATTTGTCGAATGGGCAAAAGCCGCGAATGCTGATGTTATGATGGCTGTCAATTTAGGAACTAGAGGGATTGATGCAGCACGAAATCTTGTGGAATATTGCAATCACCCAAGCGGTACATATTGGAGCGACTTGCGTCGTAAGCATGGTTATAAAGACCCCCATAAAATAAAAACATGGTGCTTGGGAAATGAAATGGATGGGCCTTGGCAAATTGGACAAAAAACAGCAAATGAATATGGTAGACTAGCAGCCGAAGCTGGAAAAGCAATGAAACTAGTGGATCCTGAAATTGAGTTAGTAAGCTGTGGAAGTTCTTATTCCGCTATGCCTACATTCCCCGAGTGGGAAGCAACAACAATTGACCACACATATGATGTAGCTGATTATATTTCACTTCACCAGTACTATGGTAACCATGAGAATGATACGGCTAATTATTTGGCTAAAACACTAGATATGGAAAAGTTTATTAAAACGGTTATTGCAACAGTTGATTATGTTAAAGCTAAAAGGCGTAGTAAGAAAACAATGTACTTGAGCTTTGACGAGTGGAACGTTTGGTTCCATTCCAATGAACAGGATAAAGCAATCCAGCCCTGGTCAATTTCACCAAATCTGTTAGAGGACATTTATACATTTGAAGATGCCCTTCTAGTGGGAAGCATGCTAAACACCCTTCTTAAACACTCTGATCGTGTTAAAATTGCTTGTATGGCACAACTTGTTAATGTTATTGCGCCAATTATGACAGAAACAGGCGGCGGTATTTGGAAACAAACAATCTTCTATCCATTCTACTATACATCTCGTTTCGGCAGAGGGTTAGCATTACACTCTATTGTACAATCGGAAAAATATGATAGTAAGGAGTTTACAGATGTGCCATATTTAGACAGCTCCGTTATTTATAATGAGGAAAGAGATGAGCTTGTTATATTCGCTGTCAATAGACATTTAGAGAATGGTATGGAGATTAAATCTGATATTCGTTCCTTTGAGGAATTCGAAGTTGTAGAGCATGTTGTTCTAGAACATGATGATCCGAAGGCCAGAAATTCAATATCAAGTGAACAGGTTAAACCCCATTCTAACGGTCTTTCTTCAGTTGATAATGGCTATCTAACGAGTACACTTCCAAAATTATCATGGAATATGATTCGTTTAGCGAAGATATCAAATAATTAATTTTTAAACCCCTCCGTTTTAGGGAGGGGGTTGATTTTATGGCTGAATGTTACCGTTTTTCCTGTATTGCTTTCGATAATTGGCCGGAGAAACGCCATATTTAGATTTAAAGCATTGCGAAAAATAACTTAGGCCAGAGAAGCCTATTTCTTCAGAAATTTGGTGTAGAGGCCAGTCGGTTTTCAGTATTAGGAGCCTACCTTGTTCTATCCGATAGTTGGCTAAATACTCTAGGGGTGTGCAATCAAATACCTGCTTCATGCATCTTGCCAAATAGTTTTCATGTACAAAAAAATGTGAGGCCAAGCTTTTATTAGTAATGGTTTCTTTATAGTTTTGTTTTAGATAAATTTCGACCTTTTCAGCTAGTTTCACTGTACTGCTTTGATAGTTTTGGGTGTATTCAAGACTCTGAAGTATCTGCATAAAAATTTGCTGGGTTTCCCAAAGCGCAAGCGATCTAGTTTTAACAGTTGACTCTAATAATAAATCTAATCGATTGAACAACTCGTTCGGATTAACCAAATGTTGATACTTTGGTAAGTGAAGCGTGTTGTTTTCTGAGTAATAGTGTAAAGTCGGAACGGGGTGATCGGGGTCTAAGGGTTTTATCCCCTCTTGAATACACCATTTTTCTTTTGTCTGAAAGTGAAACCAGTAGAATTCAGCATCTTCTGTACATGGTTCAATTGGAAAATGATGTTTATTTGGTTCTAGGATAAGGACATCCCCCCGTGTCAGCCTCCATTTCAGTCCTTCTTCGCCTAAAAAAAGACCTCCTTCCTTTATAGCAATGACATCAAAATAGCCCAAGTTATAGCGGTTTGGGTGCCACTGCCCTTTTTTGTATACTGTGAGATTCCCCTCTATGAAATAAGGGAATGGAGGTGCTAGAAAAGATAATCTGGTAGTTTCATTCATATCAACCTCAGTCCTTTTAGTGTGAAATTTTATAAATTCTCGTTAGAAATCGATATTTATCTGCTTTCACCAAGGTGCTAAAATAACATTATAATCGTTATAGAACATGGATTAAACCTAATGATATCGTTTTTTTTTGTAGATTAAAAGGGTTATTGAAAAAATAGGTATTATATTTTTTAGGGGAAAGGATGAAGTGAAATATGACAAATATGCCAACGATAAATGTCACAAATCAAGTTAAACAAGTGGTAGTTGAAGACCGGTTTTGGAAAAAATATAAAATGATCGTCGCTACCAAGGTTATCCCGTATCAGTGGAAAGCATTAAATAATGAACTGCCAGATACAGAACCAAGTAATGCCATCGAAAATTTCCGCATTGCTGCAAATGAGTCAAGTGGTAAGTACTATGGAACGGTTTTCCAGGACAGTGATGTAGCTAAATGGTTAGAAACTGTAGCCTATAGTTTACGAGATTTTCCTAACAGTAATTTGGAAGAAAAAGCTGATGAGGTAATCGCATTGTTAGGAAGGGCTCAAGCAGAAGATGGATATTTAAACACCTACTATTTGTTAAAAGAGCCAAATAATCGGTGGACTAATTTACGGGATAACCATGAATTATATTGTGCCGGTCATTTTATCGAGGCAGCTGTCGCTTATTTTGAAACAACAGGAAAAAGTGAATTTCTGAACATCGTTGAAAAGTATGTAGACTTAATTGATTCGGTATTTGGAACAGAGGAAGGCAAAATTAATGGTTATCCAGGCCACGAAGAAATTGAGTTGGCGTTAGTGAAGCTTTATGATGTAACAGCTAATCAGAAATATTTAAGGCTCGCACAGTTTTTTATTGAACAACGCGGGCAACTACCGAATTATTTCACGAAGGAGGCCGAAAAAAGGGCGTCAATTGATACAGCACCAACTTGGAATGATGAAGAAAATGTTAACTTTGGTTTGGGGCATGAGTACCAACAAGCTCATTTACCAGTAAGACAACAAAAAGAAGCTGTTGGTCATGCAGTCAGGGCTATGTATCTGTATGTTGCAATGGCGGATATTGCCGCTAAAAGCGGTGATATGTCATTAAAAGAAACTTGTGAATTTCTATGGGATGATGTCATCAATTCCAAAATGTATATTACAGCCGGGATTGGGTCTTCGGTTAATGGGGAGGCTTTCACAAGTAAATATGATCTACCTAATGATAGTATGTATTGTGAAACATGTGCTTCAGTTGGTTTGGCGTTTTGGGCAAACCGGATGCTTCGTCTGGACCCAAACCGAAAATATGCCGATGTGCTTGAACGTGCAATTTACAATGGGATATTGAGCGGCATGGATCTGGATGGTAATCGATTTTTCTATGTGAATCCTTTAGAGGTTAATTCATTCCAAAAAAGTAGAAAAGATCAAGAACATGTAAAGACAGAACGTCAAAAATGGTTTTTCTGTGCGTGCTGCCCACCGAATTTATCGCGAATGATTGCATCAGTTGAGGACAATGTTTATACACAAACAGACGATACACTGTTTACTCACCTATATATTGCTGGTAAGGTTAATACTGTATTGTCAGGCCAACAAGTTGAACTAATTCAATCCCATAACTTCCCATGGGAAGGGGATATTAATGTAACAGTGAATGTAGAAGGACCGGTACAGTTTAAATTAGCGCTAAGAATTCCGGGCTGGTGTCATAACGTTTCGGCAAAAGTGAATGGGGATACGGTGTCAGTCGAAGATTTGGAAAAAGGTTATTTAGTTTTAGACAGGGTATGGAATACTGGTGATACCGCAACACTTGAATTAGATATGCCAATTATGAGAGTAAGAAGTAATCCGCTTGTTTCGATGAACCAAGGTCAAGTGGCACTACAACGCGGTCCAATAGTATATTGTGTTGAAGAAGTGGATAATGGAATGAATTTGGCAGCAATTCGTCTCCCAAAGGAGAGTAAAATCATAAGCAGATTTGAACCAGATCTGTTAAATGGAGTTGTTACCTTAACTGCTGAAGGATATCAAATGGAAAGCGTGGATTGGCTTTACTGCACTGAGCATACGAAGTTAACCCCACACAACATAAAAGCAATTCCCTATTACGCTTGGTGTAATCGAGAAAAAGGGGAAATGCGAGTCTGGATTTATGAAATGTAAAGAACCCCACAGGGACGTTTCTTTTGGCGGCAGTTCAGTGACCATGCCTAACTAATGAATGGTTATGATTGAACCCATTGACCGCGCATGAGGCGGAAGTTGTTGAAAAACACCTCGTTCATATGACGAGGTGTTCTTTGGTGTGAAGTAGCATTGGTTACAGTTGTTCACTCGGTTTCGGCATGTTCCTTTATTATCGGTGAGGTTGAAAGTTCCTCCTTAACCGGTAAAGTTGAGTTCCGGATAATGAGTTTTGGTTCAAAAACGATTGATTTTGGCAAGTCATTCGCCGCGTTTTTATTTTCGACAGCAGCAATTATCCACTTGGCAGCCTCTATTCCCATCTTCATTTTGGGGTGGGAAACGGAGGTCAGCTGTACTTCGGTTGCTTCTGTCAAATTGGAATCATCATAACCGACAATCGAAATATCCTCAGGAATCTTTAATTGTAATTCGCGCAAAACGTTAGAATAATTATCGCAAGTTGGTCATTATAGCATACGATTCCAGTTGGCATAGCGTCCGACGATATCAGGAGTTTTCTGACCTTCTCTAATAGGCCTAATATCAGCGTAGCTGCTATGAACCGCAATAAGAAATCGGATTCATATTAAACTCTTGATTTCATTAGGTTATCTAATTCAATGTAACAAAATCAATCTATTTAGTTACAACTTACTCCTGTATAAATTGGCTACCAAATACCTAAAAGACTATGAGAAGGAGAATGGTTAAGCGGTAATTGAGCTAGTTAAGTGTTGATACAAATATCTTAACTAAGAAAGTTGGTTTTGCGCCTACTGTTTTGTAGAGTTGGTGATAGTACTAACTTTTTTTGATTTAGAACGGTGTGAGAAGTTTGACAATCCCAAGTAACAGATACTAGTATGAAACTGTATAGGACGAACGAAAGCTGTAGCGAAAATTAGCCTAAAACTGTGTTAGCCGTTAATTGAACGTTGATGTTACCCTGATTAGACTTATTTAATTAACGGAGAAAAGGACGCACAGTCTTAAAAAAACTGCCTGAGACCTGCGTGCCAGGGTCTGGTGGGTTCGATTCCCACGCAGTCCCGCCAATTTTGATGCTAATAATACATATTTAACCGCACGGTGAATTTTTTACCCGTGCGGTTTTTATCATTTAAATGAATAAATTTGCTCTTTGGCTTGTTGAACTTTTATGTGGAACAAGTTTTCCGGGAAGTGATAGACAACTGATAATTATTCAGATGACGCTATGATATTTCCTTTAGAGTTGCAAAAAACCAAAATGATGGTTAAATGTATCGCCGAAGATTTTTTTGATGATCATGTTCAACTTTGAGCGACTGAATTAACTTTTTTAGATCCTTGGTTAATCTTTCTCCACTTGGTTTTTCGTTTTTTGGGATTTGATTAAAGAATTATTTTCCATTTGCCGGATATAAAACTTTTCATCTTTAATATCAACGTTTTCCCAAGTCAAACCTATTAATTCACTTTTCCTCATACCAGTTTGGGCGGCTGCATAATTGGAAAATATACCGGCGTTTTTTCCTATACCCATCATATAGCTAATTTGACTTAGCCGAAGTTAACCGCTGTGTTTCAAAATATAGAACCTGAATAAACTTTTTAGTATTAATTCGGATTTGTGAAGTTGGTAGTGATTTCCCTTTCTTAATTTCACGCATCCTTTCTTGTACTATAGCGAAGTCAAAAAACTTAGGGGCATAATTTTCGAATAATGGATTTGTAAAATCGTTTAATCCAAGTGATGCCAAGCAGTTCAATGATTGATAAATAGCCCTTCTAGTACGTTGTTTTGAAGCCTTTATATCTCGGTTTAATTCTTCTGGTTGGGGCGATGACTTATGTTTTCCTTGCGCTACTTTTAAAAAAATATCCTTAAGGTGGGGAAAACCATCTTTAAATGTTTTTCCTCTTTCATACTGTTGAAGGTAATCTAAAACATCTAATAGATCCTGATATCCACTTTCACCGACAATTCCTAATTCCGATAAAAGATGTTGGGCAAATGAAGTAAAATATTGTGCTGGAAAATTATTTTTTTTAAGTGCAGTATTATCCGGAAGTACATTACGCGCTAATTGATGAATATTATGTAAGGATTCTTCTAAATAAATGCGGTCGATAACCTTTTTAATCACCGATAACACTTCTATTTTATTGATTGGTTTAGTTATGTAGTATTCAACACCGTATGAATAAGCCTCTGCAATCAATTCTTTTGACTCTATTTGGGAAATCATAACAGTTTTTCCCTCAAATATGGGTTTGATATCATTAATGGTTTCAATGCCATCCTTAATGGGCATTAAGAAATCAATCAGTAAAATACGTACCTTTTTTAGGGTGAAAAGGTGTTCATCTATCATGGAGCCATCCCTTGCCTCACCCACTACCACCCCAAGATCCTCGTCCTCTATAATTCCAGCCAACATAGCGCGTGTTGCATCATCATCATCAACTATATAAAATAACATGGTATCAACCTCTCAAAGTTAATTTACAGATTGGTAATCGTATTTTATGGTAGGATCCACTTAGTTTCCCCACCTCACTTTGCAAGATAATTTCACCCTCAAGCTTTTCAACCAATTCCCTTACATAAGTGAGTCCAATTCCTGTGGATGATCTGCCGCTGCTATCATATTTAGTGGTAAACCCGGGTTTAAAAACTAAGTGTATTAGATTTTGTGCAATACCGGGGCCATTATCCCTGATTTGAAATTCCACAATATCATGATCCCTGCGTACATTTATAGTTATTATTCCATCCTTCTTAATAGCCTCTATCGCATTTCCAACTATATTATTCATAATGGAAAGAACCTTATATATATGATAATTAGGATGTTTTCCTTGAATATCCAATAAAATTTCAATATCTTTTCCTAATAAATTTGCATACTTCCAATTAGATTTCACAGCTATATTTAATAATTCATTTACCTCCATATACTCTGAAAAATCTTTATCGGCTATAAGTCTTGAAAGTCCCGAAAGGATCCTTTGATTATCTTTTTTAATATCATGTGTTTGGCCGGCAATCTTAAGTGCTGTTTGGGATAAACCTTCTTTTGCATCCTTTTTGTTCTCAATATTCTTTAATGAGCGATATAAGTTATAGGCGTCTCTTGTGGTATTTTCACTATTTATTAAAGTTTTGCGTAAATTAATTGCCTCTTCGTATAAATTTGTGATGACCGTAATTTGGTGTTCATTTTGTTTTTGCATTTCTTCTATCCTTAGCCGTGTTTCATAAAGTATATATAAATTAAAAATACCTATAGTAAAAAAGCTGCGGAAAATAGCAATAACACTAATCTTGCGTATATCATCACGGGTTACAACGGAATCAAACGCAACATATTGAGATGTTAACTCTGCTGAACTTGCCAAAATATCAAATATAATCCCTAGAAAACCTATTAAAATTGATTGGTAAATATAACGATTGGCCTTTGCAAAGTAAAAAAGACCACCAAAGGTGAAATAGTAGAAAAATGTCGGGTAACGATGTTGAAAAGAGTATGTGAAATCATGATGAAGCAGGTCTAACAAAATACGAAATGCTACAACGGATATTCCTACTACAGTACCCGATAGAATAGCGGGGTATTTTCGTAATAATATTAGAAAAAAGAAAAATGTTGGCATACCAAAGCTTATACGAAAGGAGTCGTTAAAAGGGTAAAAGTTTAATTCACCTGCCAATGGGACTGCAATTAACATATATATATAAATGTGTAAATTTTTTTTAGCAGGGGGACTCAATGTTGTTTAATACCTCCCTCTATAAATGTTGATTTATCAACGATTTAAGCCGTTGGTGGGGTGTGAAAAAATATTTCTAAATATTTTGTGTTTCTTTTTGTTTGTTATTGTAGTTTTAACTTTATGATATAACAGAAATCATAGAATTGTAAGTATATTTAAAATATTACAACTTTTGGAGGTGTTTTATTAAAATGAATTAGGAGTAATTTCCTAGTTTGTAAAGGAGGTGGAATCTATTATCAAAAAACAAACCGTTGCACACGCTTCATAAATTAAGTAATTGAGCGTTTTAAAAGTCGATTTTATCTTATAGCTGTTGCTTTTGCTATATCACCCGGTAAAGGATTGGATATTTCAACAGCCGATGTCGGAAGCAAAGCAGCCGATCCAGAGACTCAAGATTTAGGAATCGCTATTACTTTAGTTGGAGAAAAAGCACAACCTGTATATCGGTTTTTTGATGGATTTGCTGAAATAATGTATAAAATCACTGGCATAGTGATGAAAACCGCCCCAATCGGTTATCCTTCGGTTAGTTGTTCCGATTGTTGGAGAATACGGGTTGTCCGTACTTATGCCATTAATGAAGATTATTTTGGCTGTTTACATTGCCTGTATTATCCATGCTTTGATTGTATATTCATTAGCTGTAAAATCATTTGCAAAAATGAATCCGCTTACATTTTTTAAAGGGATTTCTCCTGCCGCAGTTATTGCTTTTAGTACTGCAAGCAGTGCAGGGACATTACCCTTGACAATAAAAAACACACGAGAAAATTTAGGAGTATCCGAGAGAATCAGTAGTTTTGTGCTCCCGCTTGGGGCCACAATTAATATGGATGAAACTGCTATTTATCAAGGGGTATCCGTTATCTTTATCGCACAATTTTATGGTTTGGATCTTTCATTTGTCGCATTGCTCACTGTTGTATTAACAACCATATTAGCATCCATTGGCACAGCCGGTGTTCCTGGTGCCGGATTGATTATGTTGACCCAGGTTCTTTCTTCCGTCGGTTTACCACTTGAAGGAATTGCCTTGATAGCTGAGATTGATAGAATCCTAGATATGATGCAAACTACTGTCAATATAGTTGGAGATGCTTCCGCAGCTGTTTTTGTAGCAGGTTCAGAAAATGAACTTAAAATGCAATCTACTAATATGAATTCAGAAAGTGGCCTTGAAAATTATGAAATTGTTTGAAACCTATTGTGTTTGAATAGGGCATCCCCTATTTCAAATTGATAGAATATTATTCAATAAAATTAGGAGGTGTCCATCAAAATGCATTATAAGGACTCATCGTAGAGCAGGACAAGCACGTGAATACATTTCTAACAAGAATCATGCAAATATAAATTATTATTCAGGGAGGGCATTATGAAAACGAATATTTGGGGAAAAATTGTATCTTTTGTTGCAATTTTAATGATATTGTTGATGCCGGTAAGCGGAACATCTGCTGAAGCCAATATGGCACCTGATTGGATGAGCAATGAGGAACTTGCTCAAAGGTTAAGCGCAATTGAACAGGCTAGTAACGGAAAAGTAGAGGTTACGGTCATGGGGCATTCATCTCAAGGAAATGATATCTACGCTGCTCGTGTTGGAACGGGTAAGCAAGTGCTCATAATCAACGGTAACATTCATGGTAATGAGAAGAGTGGTCCTGAAGCAGTTGTAAGCTTGTTAGAAACCCTTGCTGGCGATAGCTCCTTTGCTAAAGGTGTTCGTGATAAGCTCACAATAGTTGCTATCCCACGTTTTAACCCTGATGGTGCTGCATTAACTCAACGTCAAAATGTTTTTCCTTGGCAAGAAGTTGTTGCTGCTTACCCGCAACTAGAAGGTGCTGCTCCTGCTTGGTACTATAATTCAAGAGCCCGCGGTTTTGATGTCAACCGTGATTTTAGTGCAGATTTAAACTACGTACCAAGAGCAGAGGATTTTCCTGGAAATGATCTTGAACCCGGGTTTTTCATAACTTCAGAGGCTCAGGCTCTTAGAGATCTTTATCTGGAATTGAAAGCTGAGTTTGGTCATGTAGAAGCTTTCGTTGACCTTCATCACATGGGAACTCCAGTAACTAATAAAACGGGTGAGCCTGCTACGATTGCAATAGACTGGCCACCACTAGGACCAGCTGACAGCGGTAAATACGATGATTGGACATTATTGGATCAAGAAAAATCCAAACGTTATGCATTGGCTGCTGCCCTCGGTGTAAAAGAATTGTCTGATAAAGAAGAGAATGGTGTTGTTCAGTATATTCACTTTCAAGAGCGAGACTACCCTGGACAAGCTAGATGTGCATTTGCCCTTAACGGAACGGCGACCGTCCTATTCGAAATGCCTGGACAACAACCTCAAGTTGGCTACGATCAGGAATTGATAGATCGTGTTGAAAACGGGCTATGGGGTATTATCAATCGTATGGTAGATGGTTCTATCGATAATTTGAATGGAGATCATTTCCTTAAACTACCTAAATATTGGACAGATAACACAACTGACATGAAAGATATGGTTGAACTCTATACGAAACAGGGTGCAATCAATAATGCTAGTGCTTCTCGTATATTAGCAAACCAGTTGGCTGGATTGGAACAGTTTGAAAAAGGTGGAAATGCTGAGAAAATGGTCAAGCATTTACAATCATTTAAAACAGTACTTTCTCAATACAGGCAACAAGGCGTGGTGTCCTCGGCTGTATATAGCAGACTCAATGGAGATGCCAACCTTTTGCTTGACAGGTGGAGCTTAAGGTAAAAAAATAACCATTTGTGGCGGTTTATCAATGGTAGAAATCCGTTCAAAAATAAAAGGGGAAAAAGCTTAAGGAGGAGTAAACATGGGATTTAAAAAGAAATTTGCTATGGGAGCTATGTCGGCACTAATGGGGTTATCCTTAATTGGGGGAGGAACTTACGCGTATTTTAGTTCCAGTGCAGCTACTGACAATACGTTTGCGGCGGGCACGCTCGACTTGTCGGCTCAACCGACAACAATCATCAATATCGACAACATTGCGCCTGGAGACTCGATGACTCGTGTCTTTGAATTGCATAATAACGGGACGCTGGATATCAAGAACGTGACGTTGGATACCGCGTATTCCGTGGTTGATGCCCAAGGGGATAACACGGAGGATTTCGCCAAGTATATTGAAGTGGAATTTCTGTACAATATGGACCAATTTAATGAAGTTATTTACACAACAACATTAGACCAGCTAAAGGGTATGAGTCCTAAAGCGGTGTCAGAAAAGATATTTAATGAAGCTCTTGATGGTGGCGTCCTTGCTGCGGGCGATGAACATGATTTGGTAGTGAAGTTCAATTTCCTGGATAATGGGAGAAATCAAAATCAATTCCAGGGGGATAAGCTCAAACTAACTTGGACTTTTAATGCCACACAGGGCGATGGCAGAGACCTATAAGATTAAAAAAGGTGCGTTAGTGCAGCTTACTTAATTGGATTTAGACATTTCCTTATCAAACATGAATTGGGGTATGGTTTGGTTGGTTCATATCTATTTCCTTGATTTTAGCGAGTTTATGGGACTCATAGGAAATAAAAACAGCAGAATGGCTGGGACAGTTGGTGAACTGTCCCGCCTCATTACAATCAAATTGATCCACTTCTCCGCACATAATTTATATGAATATATCGATTTCTAATACTTTAAACCAATAATTATTGATAAATAAAAAGTGCATAAGAAAATCATCACAGAAGGCAAAAATGCTGAAGATTTTTCTCGCTAAAAACATAGGGACAGCAGTGTAATTCTACTAGCTTAAAAATCTAAATCACGGATCGAGGCTTAAGTCATAAGAATCATTTTAGGAAAAATATCAAGGGCGTCTAAATATTTTTTGGGAGTGAAATGAATGAAAAGAACACTGGTAACCTTATTATCAATGATTCTGCTATTTTCTATCGTGACTCACGCTTTGGCTGGTAACAATAACGATGAACCTAAACCCGCTGCGGTCCCTGCACTGGAAGTTGGGGAATTAGTCAGAATTTTAGTGCCTGGCAGCGATGTCCTGGATACCCTGCAGAACAAGGGCTTTGACCTTGCCGGTGGTGTAAAGCGTGTCCCCGACGGCATTGAGGTGGATGCTTTACTGACAAAAGAACAGCTTAAGGCGCTGCCTGGATATGGCGTCATGATAGCCGATAATCCAAAGCGGGAATCTCCCCAAAAAGCACAGCGTTTATTGGCGGCGAAACCCGCCAAAGATAAAGTTACGATTGGAAGGGTTGACTGGTTTACCACTAAAGGACAGGGATTCTTGTCAGTTGAAGCAAAAACGACAGCCGAGGACGGAGCCGTTCTGACGCTGCATTGGGGTGACAAGTCCCAAAAGATGGAACTTTATAGAGACTCCGGTGTTTATATGTACCATCGGGTGCTTGCCAAAGTGGACGGACCTAGGCCGGACACAATAAAGGTTACGAGCTCGCTCGGCACCGAAAGCAGCGCAGGAGTGAAAGACTGGCTCTACCCCAGTGAAGCTGATATTGACCGCCCCGGATACAAGAGCGGCTTTGCTGATGGATACCAAAATCCGACACAGCTGTATAAACGGATTGAACAGTTAGCGGCGGAACATCCGGAAGTTACTGAAATTATTGAACTGCCAAACCAAACAAATGGCTACCGCCGTCACTCGCAGGCACAATTTGGCAATGGAACAAGCGGGGCGAGCGGAGATCTCAATAGTACATTCTATGTATCTTCGAAAAAATACGGTCATGAAGGCGGCAATGACATTACCGTAGCGCTGAAGCGCCAATCAAATGCTGATAAAACTTCTGTGTCGGTCAACGGGAACGAAATCACTGTACATCTGGCTTCCGACAAAAACGACCCAAGCAAACTTGCAGCGACGGCAAAAGAAGTTGTAGCTGCGATTAATGATAACCCGGTAGCCATCTCATTAGTAACCGCAAATTTGTACCGGAACGGTAATGGCAGTGGTATTGTGAAAGAGTTTGCGGCAACTAAGCTGTCCGACTTCTTGAAAGCCCCGGGGGAAATTTCCCGTGAGCCTTATACAATTAAAGCCCTTCGCATAGGCAAGCAAAGAGATGGATCAAAGCCAGCTGTTTTGATTCAGGCTCAAGATCATGCGCGGGAATGGGTAACCCCTCTGGTAGCACTAGAATCAGCCGAAAGGTTGCTGGCAAACTATAAAACTGATGAAAAGACAAAAGAGATCGTCGACAACGTAGACATTTTCATCATTCCATCCAATAACCCGGACGGTGCCCACTATACCTTCTTTGACTCGAACATGCAGCGACGGAATATGACGAACCACTGCGGACCTGAGAATGCCGACCCAGGGCGCCGGAATAACTGGGGAGTCGACCTCAACCGTAATTATTCAGTCGGTTCTGTTTACGATGGGTATGACGGCGGTTCAACTGTATGTACATCCGATACGTACGCTGGACCTGGTAAATTATCTGAGCCGGAAGCCAAGAATGTTGTCTGGCTGGCTGAAAATTATTCAAACATTAAATTTTTTATGACTGTTCACAGCTACGGAGGCCAATTGTTCTGGCAGCCTGGCTCTTACAAAGCGAATGGCCGTATTACAACGCCGCGCCCTCCACTTCGTGATGAACAGTACTACTGGCAAATGGCTGAGAAAATCCTGTCCAATGTTAAAAGCTTGCGTGACTCTGTTGTTCAGCCGGCTAACATTGGAGGCTCTTCGGATGTCCTCTATTCCTCCGCAGGCAATGTTCGCGAAGAATTGTACAACAATTATGGCATCTATGCGTTCGGATGGGAGGTAGGCGGCGAACAATGGGATCCAAATGCTCAAAGATGGCTGGCTCCAGGCGGATTCCAGCCGACATGGGCGGAAGGAAATCTTCAATACCAGGAGTATGCCAGCGGTGTCATCACAATGTTTGAACTTGCGATGGAGTACGGTCGTGATAACGAGCCGGCCACTACAGGAATCATACAGAACAAACAGCCTGATGGTTCAGTAAATATTACATTCTCGCAAAGCAAACCGGCCAGCATTCACTATACGACAGACGGAAGCACTCCAACAGTCGATTCACCGACCTATGAGGCTCCAAATATCCGTGAACCTGGTGAAACGATCAAGGTTTATGAAAACACGACGTTTCGCTGGATTTCCGTCGATGTTAAAGGCAAAGCCGAGAAGGAACAAAATGTCGAAGTAAAGGTTGAAATAAGTGCGGCAAACATGAAGAAGCTTGTAGAAAACTTCCAGAATGATGGGGACATTACAAATTACGACGCTGCCAAATCCTTGTCAATGCATCTGTCCGCCTTAAGCCTTTACGAAGAAAAAGGATTAAGGGAAAAAGCCCATAAACATATGAATGGTTTCAAGGTACTGCTGGACAACCATTATTCAAACAACTTTATTTCCGAAAAAGCCTTTAATGTATTACAAGCACATGCTGATTATTTAATCAATCAGTGGAAATAGAGTCCGAAAATAAGAAATTCTCTCCATTATGGAATTGAAGTGCTCCCCACTAAGTAGACAGGTAAAAAATTAAAGCCTTGACACTTAAAGTAGCGGGTTCAGTTACGGGGGAGAATAAAACAAATAGCGATAGAAATAACACACAAATTTAGCATACAACTCACCAACGAATTAACGGTGTAAATATCAAGGAATAAAGTAGGGAAGCCTCGAGAAGGGTTTCCCTACTTTATTTTCGGAAGCCCGAAATATAAAAAACAAACGCACCCTCCGGTACGGAGAACAAAGAGCCGTAAATTCTGATTTTTTTAATCGAATTTCGGCTCTTTGACTGTTCTCCTTGGAAATAAGCATGCTTATCGGGAAGGCAGGAAATTAAAAACGGCATTCCGGCCCAAATTAACCGCTCTAAAGCATCTTTTAAACTAAACGCTTTCACGTCCATTTCACTAATAAACGAGGCAAAATTGCCCCTATAAAAACGTGAGTAATCCTCATCTAAAGTGAATTATCTGGTAAAAGAAGTATTATTTAGAGGAAAAAGTCACGTCCAATTTTTAGGTGCAGGTGCCATGCTTGGTGCCGAATTTTTAAAATTACAAATCACATGAAAACACTAGGAATAAAAAAAGCTTGATTTATCAGTACTTGAGGGTACATCAAGATACTAGAAAAACAGGTAGTAAACTTCAAAACTGCTTGAGACCTGCGTGCCAGGTCTGGTGGGTTCGATTCCCACGCAGTCCCGCCAAATCAAATCTTATTTTATTCCATATATATAATTGCCTACACCAAATAATCCCGAAAGCGGCTATAGTTCTTTTCAAACGCCAGCTTGATAACCCCCACTGGACCGTTCCGATGCTTGGCAATATTCAGGTTAATCAGCTCGCACTTATCCGGGCTTACCTGTTCAAACTCATCCCGGCTTAATAGCATGATTACATCGGCATCCTGCTCAATGCTTCCAGAATCCCGCAAATCCGACATCACCGGACGTTTGTCCGCCTGCTGCTCCACACCTCTGGACAATTGGGACAACAAGACAATCGGCACCTCATAATGTCTCGCAATCTGCTTTAACTCTCTTGTTATACTGCCAACCGCCAAATCTTGGCGTTCAAACTGCTTCGTTTGGGTAATGAGTTGTAAATAATCGATTACCACCAGGTGACCGCCATTTGCGTGCTCCCGCTTCGTCTTCTGGATTGCTGCGCGAATGTCGGCAACTGTTTGCCGCGGCTCATCGTGGATATGTAAATCCCAATTATCCAAATTTCCGACCGCATTTACTGCTCGTTCATAGTCATTCTCGCTGAAATAACGGTAAGAATTTTTCCATTTGGAGCCTTCCACATAGGAAATATCACTAAGCATCCGTTTGATTAACTGTTTTGCGGGCATTTCTAACGAAAAGAAATCAACGGCTCCGCCTTCCTTGCAGCAGTTTTCCGCCAGGTTTAGAGCCAGGGCCGTTTTTCCAACTGATGGTCGTGCGGCGATAATAATCAAATCTCCATTCTGCAGTCCATTTAGCATGCTATTGAGTAGGGAAAAACCAGTATCCGTCCCTGAAATTTCCCCTTGATCCTCGACCATCTCTTCAAACACATCGTATAAGATATCCCGTTTTGATTTAGGGTTCACTTTCCCAAAATCTTGTAAATCCGTATAGGTTTTATAAAAATGCTCGGCCCGTTCTAATGTTGGCTCGTTTAGAAACTGGAACCCAGACCTCGTGAGCATTCTTAGTTTATATTCGTTCAGTATAATGGTTTGATAGTGTTCATAGTTGTCTGCTTTGGGACAGCGGCTGATAATGTTATTCATATAACTGATACCGATATTTTCGCTGTTGCCTGCTAATTTTTCAGCCATTAAAATAATATCAATGGGCTTATTTTCATTTTGCAGTTCCTTCATCGCTTGAAACAGGAGCTGATTTCGTTTCTGTGAAAAATGGCATGACTCTAAGGTGATTTCATGAATCAGTTCAGGAGCGAGAAAGACCGCGCCTAATAGGATGCCTTCCGCTTCAAAAAGATTTTCTTGCTGAATATTCGGCAAGCCATTCAGGTAATGAATTTCGTTGCTCAGGTTTGCGTTCGCGTTCAATTCTCTCCCGTCCTTTCTTCATCCATTCCTGCAGCATTTCTGGAAAATCATTTTCTTCAAAAGGAAATACAGCAATATCAGCAATCGCAGGTGGAAAAGGACTTTTTCGAATGTGGTTTTTTACCTTCGCCATTACCTTTTCATAATCCATTTCAGAACAGAATTGGAACCATTGCTGGACCGTCTCGTCCTTAAATATGCAGTTGGGATAAACCGATTCAATAAGTATTAAAAGTTTAACTACTTCTTCCTTGGTCATTGCGATTCCTCCTGTAAGATAATTTTCCCTTTCTGAATCAGCCGCTCAACCCGATCAGTCATGGATTCTTTCTTTGTTTTTTTGGGCTGTTTACTGTTTTTCTCCGCATCTAGTATTGTCTTAATGACCTTTTCGCAATACAATGCACTGTTTATTTTCCCATTCGGATTCCTCCTGCGATGCTCACAGAAAACTTCCTCTAACAAAGATTCCAGCTGCTCGATTTTCAAATGAAGCTCACAGATTCTTTCAATTGCTAATTCATCTTTTCGATTCAAAAAGACTCCATTATTTCGTAAGGTGATAAATCGATTGGCAACCCGTTCGATCCGTTTTTCCCTTTCCTCGGCATTGTTATCTGACGAGACCGGGCATTTTTGATTTTCGGTTTTTTCTTGCCGTTCATGCGAGCGGTTCTTCCCGTTTTCTGGATGAGGATGTTGATCATTATTTATTACATTCTTAAATTCTTGATTTCTTTTATTTTGTTCCAGCTCAGTTTTGTTATCGTTCTCCGGGTGTTCCACATCCGTTTCGCGAAACGGAGGGCAAAAAAAATCACCAGTTCCGTCCAAACACTTAAAGTCATCAGAATTTACCACCGTAAAGAGGGTTCCCAAAGATGTTTCTTCAGCCATTAGCAGCCCTTTTTTCACAAGTTTGTCGACAGCACGCTTTACTGTACTCTTATCGAGTGCTTTTTTGGCTCGTCCTTCTATGTACATCAAATCCTCGCCTAACTGGGAATAAGCTCTTACATACTGACCTTTTTTTAACTTCATTCCATTCAAAACAATTCCATCTGCGTATGCTGCCTTCAGTAAGATCCACACATAAAGCCGGAAAGCTGTAACGTTAAACCATAATTCATCATTCGTAAATTGCTTCGTCAATTTTACCCAGCCAGACATCTAACCATCCCCTAAAAGTTTTGTCAACTGATATTTATTGAAAAATAGGATAAAAGGACAGGGTCAAAAAAAATTTTTTTGCAGATTGGCTAAATATTTTTTTTGATGATGAGAAATTGACGGAGTCAATTGTCAATAACCTGACGGAAATATTGACCGAAAGAAAAGGGAAGCCCGCAACCTGCTTTAGCTTCCCTTTTTACAAAATATTAACTTGATAGGTTTCGTTTTGTTTTAAATTAAATTTTATGTCTTTCCTACCATCGATAATTTATCATTCCAGTTCGTTTACAAGATTAACTCCAAAGTGCATAAATCCCTTGATATCCAAAATATATACCAAACACGATTAATGAAACACCAGAAACAATAGAAATAGCGATTAAACTCTTAAGGTTTAAAAGGTTTCGAAACCCCGAAATAAGTGTTGCAACAAATAAATCCCAAAAGATAAGACCAAGAAAGATCATACTACTATACAACAAGAGCATTTCAGTACCGTTCGTTTGGATTGTTTTAGCTAAGATCGAGCCATAGATCCCTAACCAAAATAAAATCGTTAAAGGGTTTGTAATAGATACGATAAACCCTGTGAGAAAGCACTTAAATAAAGACTCCTTTTTTCTGCTGTAATTCAAGGTAATGTTATTTGAATTTTTAATACTCTCTATTCCTGAATAAATGAGAACAAATCCCCCAAATAGCCAGAGAAAGATTTGGATCATAGGAATATCTAGAAATTGAACCATACCTAAATAAACTAACAACATAAAAATTCCATCTGCAAACAGGGCTCCTGTCCCAACAATCCACGAGTGCCAGAAGCCATTTTTAATCCCTTTATCCAAACGGGCAGAATTAACGGGTCCAATTGGAGCGGCTAATGTAAATCCTAAAATTAAGTAACTAATCAATATGCTTATGCTCAAAAAAGATCACTCCACGCCAATTGATTAACGAACTTGTACATTTTATGAGAAAAATATAGACTCATGTCCAAAAAAATAAATTTTCCTTATAAAACGGGATTTATTCTCTAGCACTTTTTAAGATATAGAAACGGGAAATTGCTCATTGAGCATTAGCGTTTTTCTGCCCTTTGGTTTTTTTTTCAAGGAATCCTATTACTATGAAAGTTAATAATAACTTAAGTGAATAATTATTTATCTGGGAAAACACAGAAACCTTTTGCAGTATTGCAAAAAAACTTAAGAATCAGTCCTTCTTTGGAACCCTAAAGTGAAAGCATATGAGCAAGTTGAAAAGTTTGTTTTTTACAGGATTACTACATAAGGGGAGTTATTACATGGATTTTTTTATCCCAAGAGCTGGCGGTAAGAGTAAGGGGGAGGAGGGAGCAAATTTAAGTTGGTGGCAGTTGTCATTAATCGGGATTGGCTGTACGATTGGAACAGGTTTTTTTCTTGGGTCGACGATTGGTATAAAGGTAACCGGTCCCTCTATTGTCTTTTCATTTATTTTAGCTGCCTTAGGGACGTACGTTGTTTATAATTTATTAGCAAAAATGACTGCAGAGGATCCTCAAGATGGTTCGTTCTGCTACTATGCAAACAAAGCATACGGACGGTGGGCCGGATTTAGCTGCGGCTGGAATTATTGGTGCTCAAATATCCTGATTATGGGCAGCCAGCTGACTGCGCTTTCGATCCTATCAAGATTTTGGTTTCCGAATGTTCCACTCTGGCTCTTTGCGATGGGGTATGCGATTCTATCCATTATTGTTGTTATAACAGGCAATAAAGGGTTTGATAAAGTGGAAAATGTATTAGCGATCATTAAAACAGCGGCTATCGTCATGTTTATTATTATCGCTGGTGCTGCCGTATTTGGCTGGATCCATGGTGATGTGAAACACCCTGGTTTTCCCCGTTCAACAAAAGAACTATTTCCAGAAGGCTACAGAGGGTTTTGGTCATCTTTAATCTATGCATTTTATGCGTATGGAGGAATTGAAGTCATTGGCCTCATGGCTATGAGGCTAAAAAAGAAAAAGGATGCGCCTAAAGCTGGAATTATCATGTTGATTGTATTAGTCATCATTTATGTGCTTTCAATAGGGCTTGCAGTCTATATGGCTGCACATGGGGCATTTACTGAAAAGGAAAGCCCTTTTGTCACAGCATTAGATAAATATCATTTTGCTTTTTTTCCGCATGTATTTAATGCGGCTATTATTTTGGCCGGATTTTCAACCATGACCGCTTCCTTGTTTGGGGTAACTACACTGCTTGTGACTCTAGCAGAAGGTGGTGATGCGCCATCCTTGTTTTCTAAAAAGCTAAAAAAGTTTAAAGAACTCCCACTCCCATCTTTAGGACTGGCGACAATTGGATTAATTGCCTCCATTGTCACTGCTTTGCTGCTGCCGGGTAAGATTTATGAATACATTACGACTGCAGCAGGGATTTTAATTCTCTTCAACTGGTCCTTTATTATCATTTCTGCGCTCCGTATTTTAGAAATTAAACTAGGGGGAAAAATGCTAGCTTTTTTAGGATTAGTTCTTATTATTGCTGCGGTAAGCGGAACATTGATGGAAAAGAGTATTCGCATGGGTCTATTTGTAAGTTTATTAGTAGCCGCGATTATTGGATTAATTGCCTTTATCATGCAAAAAATAGTCTGGAAGAAGGCAAGCCAAAAAGGATAAATACAACGAAAGATATTAATGATGTATATTTAAGTAAAGCAATTAAAGTGACAAAAAGAATGTGAGAAATTGAGATGTATATTCTTGACTGTCAGCTGATAAAAAATTGAAGAGGGTGTTCCTTGATGACAAATAGCAAATTGAATCCTAAGGTGGATGAATTTTTAAGTAAGTCTAAAAAGTGGAAGGAAGAATATGAGAAGTTGAGAAATATCGTTCTTGACTGTGAGCTGACCGAAGAATTTAAGTGGATGCATCCTTGTTACATGTTTGAGAAAAAAAACATTGTGTTAATCCACGGATTTAAAGAATATTGTGCACTTCTGTTTAACAAAGGTGCCTTATTAAAGGATACCCATGGCATTCTAATCCAACAAACGGAGAATGTACAGGCAGCGCGCCAGATTCGGTTCACCAGTCTTCAAGAAATAGTTGAAATGGAAACCATCTTGAAAGACTATATTTATGAAGCCATTGAAGTTGAAAAAGCCGGTTTGGAAGTGAATTTTAAGAAGACGACAGAATACGTAATTCCTGAAGAATTACAAAATAAATTCGATGATATCCCTGCCTTGAAAACTGCATTTGAAGCATTGACACCGGGACGGCAAAGAGCATATATTCTTTATTTTTCTAGTCCCAAACAATCCAAAACGCGAGAGTCAAGGGTTGAAAAATATATGCAGCAAATTCTCAATGGAAAGGGATTAAATGATTAGCATATTCGAATTACTGTACACAAAAAGTGTAGCTTTTTGCTAAAAGGTATGCTTTTCTTGAATGGATGTTTTAACAAAATATAGGTTATTTTTGAGAGCTTGAAAAATACAAGCTTATATACACTCCTTGTATATTCTGGCTCTTTTTTTAAATATAGACATTTATATTCGGACCGCCCTTCCCCACATTTTTTTCGTAAATTTTCCATACTTTTGTCACTAAACTTTCAAATGAAGGTACAAAAACTTCTGTCCACTACCATTAAAATAAATATGAGATAAATTTTTCAGTATTATTTGTGAAATTTTTCACAAATAAATATAAAAAGGAGGTTATTAAATGGAATACCCAAACTTATTCAAAGAAGGAAAAATAGGCAATCTAACTTTGAAAAACAGAGTTGTCATGCCCCCAATGGGAACGAATCTAGCTGGTCCTGAAGGGGAAGTCACGAATCATCTAATTGCGTATTATGAAGAAAGGGCAAAGGGTGGGACTGGGTTAATTATTGTTGAATTTACTTGTATCGATTATGAATACGGGAAAGGATTTATTAGGCAATTAAGGCTTGACGATGATCGCTTCATCCCAGGCATACATCGTGTAGCCAATGTGGTACATAATTATGGGGCGAAGGTTTTTGTCCAAATCCATCATGCAGGCAGACAGTCAAACTCTTCGTTAATTAATGGCAAACAAATCGTTGCACCTAGTAACGTTGCCTGTGCTGCAGTAGGTGAAGAACCACGGGAATTAACAACAGCAGAAGTAAAAGAGCTAGTAAATAAATTTGTTCAGACCGCCATCAGATGTAAGCAGGCTGGCATTGATGGCGTTGAAGTTCACGGTGCCCATGGTTATTTAATTAACCAGTTCTTAAGCCCTGAGGCAAATTTACGTACTGATGAATACGGGGGAAGCTTTGAAAATCGAATGAGATTTCTCGAGGAAATCATTATTGGTATTAAAGAAAATTGCGGTAAGGATTACCCTGTTACCGTTCGTCTCAGTGTGGATGAATTTATCGAAGGAGGAATAGATTTAGAGTTAGGGAAGGATATTTCTCGATACTTAGAAAAACTAGGAGTAGATGGACTGCATATTAGTTGTGGAACCTATGACTCTATGGACAAAATAATTGAATCCCCGTTATTTGAACAAGGTTGGAGAGTCTATCTAGCAGAGGAGATAAAAAAAGAAGTAAATATTCCAGTTATCACGGTTGGATCAATTCGTGAACCGCAATTTGTAGAAAATATTTTATCTGAGGGAAGAGCAGACTTTGTGGCCATTGGAAGGGGATTAATCGCTGATCCTGAGTGGGTGAACAAAACCATGGAAGGACGCGATGCTGAAATTAGAAAATGTATTAACTGTCTCCATTGTATACATTCAGCTATGGGTAACTCCCACGTTCTATGTTCTATCAATGCTAGAGCAGGGCGAGAACTAGAGTTTAAGGAACTGCAGCACCTTCCTCCTGATGAAAACCGCCATGTTGTGATCGTTGGCGGTGGTCCAGGTGGAATGGAAGCGGCACGAATTCTCTCATTAAAAGGATATGACGTAACTCTATTTGAAAAGAATAATAAGCTTGGCGGTCAATTGCACCTTGTAACTGACCCAATTTATCGAAAGAAAATGACATGGCATATTGATTACCTCAGCAATGAAATGAAACGTTTAAATATTGATGTCCGTATGAATACAGAGGCTACTGTTGAAGAGATAACATCATTCAATCCATATGCTGTTTTATTGGCAACAGGCGGAAGACCAATGCTCCCACAGGTGGAGGGCAATGATTTAGGTCATGTATATACTTATGAAGACGTAAAATTACAGGAAAAAGTATTTACTAATAGTAAAGTTACAGTTGTAGGAAGTGGTATGATCTGTCATGGAACTACTCGTCGCCTTGCAGAAGCTGGTAATGATGTCACATTTGTAGAAATTCCAACAGAAGCAAGCAAAAGAATTGGAGCTGATACGAGGTTAAGACTTCTAGAGAAGCTTAAACAAGTAAATGTGGGCATTGTGACGGACCACAAATTGGAAAGAGTCCTTCCGAACAGTATTATCGTGGAGGACTTAGTTTCTGGGAAACACTCAGAATTAGAAGCAGAATATATCGTTGTTGCTATGGGTATAGGGGCGTATAACCCATTAGAGGAACCATTAAGGGAACAGATGGAAAATGTGTTTGTATTAGGAGATGCAGTAGGTTATAGCTCCCTTGGTGAGGCTACCCGAGACGGCTTTGAAAAGGCATATTTCCTTGAATCCCTTGTTACACACAACAGGGAAGAAGAGGTGTCGCAAACAGTTTGATTTAGAAAAAAGTAGCAAACGATCATTTTAAACACTTATGTTTGATCTGGAAAAAATTATCATATACTGCTTGCCCATTGCATTTCCTATTATAGGAGGTGTATTGGATGAAAGAACGTTTAGAACACAATCAATCGTACGTAAATAGCCAAAAGGCAGCGGCTGTTCAATATACGAATACAAGGAAATTAGTATTAGGCTCTGTTTTAGCGGCAATTGCTGCTGTTCTTCAGTCAGCCGGAGTTTTTGTTGGATTTGGCTATGCGTTTAGTATCTTGGCTACACTTCCGATTGTCCTTTCAGCAATGATTTCGTTAAGAATTGGCATAATGTCCTATGTCATTACGATTTTATTGTTGGCGATTTTACAGCCGAGTGAGCTATTTGTTTTTCCGTTTACGACCGGATTATTGGGAATTACACTGGGAGCAGCTTTTAAATGGAGGAACCATTGGGTGATGATTTCATTTGTTGGAGGGATTGGATTAACGGTGGGGATTATGATTTTATTATACGGTCTTCAATTTCCAGTTCTGGGACCTTCAGTCTCCCATACCTTTGATTTTAAAATTGCAGCTGTCATCCTTTTATTTTCATGCATTTACAGTTCGATTTGGACGGGTTTGAGTAAAAAGGTTTATAAACTATTATTTCGATAAAAGATTATACCAGTGCTGGGCACGAGTTTCATGAATAATAGTAGTTAAAACACTCATATAAAAACGAAAAAAACTCTGACTATAAAAAATCAGAGTTTTTTTTGACTTTATCAATAAACTAGGGTACCAAGGGGTGCTTCTTGTTCCCCTAAATGCTAGAAGGTATTTCTTGTTAGCCCATTGAAGGTAAAGTAATCGATTGGTTTACTTTTGTTTGAATGGACTGGAAGGTTTCCTTTCCAAAGAACGCATTCGCTTTTTTTGCTATTTCATTTAACATGGCGTCATTTTCTATTAACGCATCGCGGATACGATTTATTATTTGTAGTGCTTTCGGTCCGGTGATGTGCTTGGCGACACGTTCAAGAAGGATTTTCGCATCAACGGAATATTTATGGGCGAAATTGTGACACATGACGATATTCTTCCTGAGCGGCTCAGAATATTCACTGGTAAACGAGCGACGGATACATCCCCTCATCCCAGCATAACCATAAGAAATCTCGGAAGCTGCCCGGTAAAAAAGCACCATTCCATCTGCATGACTGGACTCCGGATGCACCCGCAGTTCAGTTATTAATGAGACTAAACGCTGGATCACTATTTTTGCTTCCTCTGTTTTGTTCCACCATTCCATCAAACGGTCTTGCTCATCTGCACTCATTATCATAGATTGCGAACTAGGCATATTGATTTCCTCCCTTAGTTAGCCCATTCTAAAGCCGGGGGATTGCTTGGATATTCTGGATTCTTGTACGGATGATTTCCCATTCAGGTCCAAGCATGGCCTGACCAAGCCGTATGGCTTCGTTAATCATTTCAGCGATTTGCCCGTTTAACTCTTTGCTTAGTTCAATTAAATAAGAAGTATCAGGCTGTGCCCAGTTTTCAACTAATTCAAAATTAGGGCGTATTTGTTTTTCGCTAATCCGCAGTGTATCAAGGTCAAACACAAGCATTTCCTTCGCAAGAGAAATAGATTCCCCCTGTCGAAGCCGCTTGATTGTTCCTCTCACGGCATCGAAGCCGTAGCCAATGTCCGCTACGGTAGCGTGGTAGGGGTTAAGTCCTGGGGCTGTTCGGATAGATGGAATCGATCGAAAACCCGTGGTAATCGAACAGACAACTTCTTTAGCAGCCATTCCTTTCTTCAATGCAGCATCAATGGCAGTAAGATAAGAATCTCGCTCTTCAGCGTTCAATTCGAAAATAGTAGAATTCATTTAGTTTTCCCCACCTCTTGAACTATTTAATTTGATTCCCGGAAAGGTTGTTATTCCTCTTAATTACTTTAATCATAAATATTCAAAGATATATTGTCCTCATGCCCAGTAATTGAACAAATAGAGGGAATTGAAGAAGCCTAGTGAATTTTCGGAATAATAAAACAATATATAGTCCTACTTCCTGGTTCTGCTAAATATATATGTAAGGGGGCTTGTTTAAAAGAAGGCTGTGTTAAAGCACATTGTTGATACTGAACACAATGTTGATTGGAGTGGAAGGCGCGAGACTCCTGCGGGAGCAGCGGGACAGGTGAGACCCCGCAGGCGCTTTAGCGCCGAGGAGGCTCACCGCCCGCCCCGCGGAAAGCGAAGCGCCTGGAACGGAAATCAACATTCACCTTTAACAGAGCCTAAAAGAAAAATAGGGAGGGTCAACATGAAATTGAAAAAATCTTTAGCATTATTGTTAACAGGAAGCTTGGCGGCAGGGATGATTTTGGCTGGCTGTGGTAGTTCCGGTGGCGATACAAAAGCTTCAAATGTTATTAAAATTGCTACTCAAACACCGCTTTCAGGTGGGAGTGCAACAATTGGGGAAGCGATCAAGTTAGGAGCGCAGCTTAAATTAGAAGAGGAAAAGGAAAAGTTTAAAGACTTAGGCTTTACCTTACAGCTTGTCCCTTATGATGATCAAGGCGATCCGAAAAAAGGCGTAGCCAATGCTCAATTAATAGGCGCAGATAAATCAATCATGGCAGTGGTCGGTCACTTTAACTCTGGTGTCGCAATTCCTTCTTCAGAAGTGTATGAAAAATATGCGATACCGATGGTTTCACCGGCAAACTCAGCGGTAGAAGTCACCTCAAGGGGATTAAAGACCGTCAATCGGATAGTGGCTCGTGATGATTTTCAAGGTCCTGCAGGAGCTGAATTTGCCGTTAATACATTAAAGGCAAAGAAGATTTTTATCGTTCAAGATAAAACAGCCTACGGTACCGGTCTTGCAGAAGCATTCAAGAAAGCTGCTGAAGAAAAAGGAGCCGAAATTCTTGGGTTTGAAGGAATTACCGTCGGAGAAAAAGATTTTAATGGTGTTCTTAACCAAGTGGTGTCGAAGAAACCTGATTTAGTCTTCTTCGGTGGAATCTATGCTGAGGGCGGATTATTAATCAAACAAGCACGTGAAAAAGGCATTAATGTCCCGTTTTTAGGCGGGGATGGAATGGATGCTTCTACACTAGTTGAAATTGCCGGAGATACGATTAAAAATACGTATATTACTTCTCTTGCAGGTGATTCAACAAAAATAGAAGAAGGGAAAAAATTTATCGAAACGTATAAGGCAAAATATAAGAAAGATACAGAGTCTTATTCGGTTTATGGCTACGATACGATGGGTGTGGTTTTAAAGGGGATTGAAGATGCGATTAAAGCCAATAACAATAAAAAGCCAACCCGTGAGCAGGTACGAGATGCCGTCCGCGGAGTGAAAGACTACCAAGGTGTGTTGACAAAAGTCAGCTTTGACGATATCGGCGACAATGATTACGCTAAGGTATTTATTTATAGTTTTAAAGAAGCAAAATATCCAGCAGAATACGTGGACGAGGTTAGTAAATAAGAATGCTGGGGTTGGAAGGGGTATGGCTCATTTAATGGTTGAGTATACCCTTTTTTTCTAAACATTGTGGACAAGGAGGTAATTTATGCTGAACGAAATACTCCAAACAATCCCGCAGGTGGTGATAGACGGGCTTACTTTAGGTGCCGTGTATGCAGTTATTGCGTTAGGGTACACAATGGTTTATGGGATATTGGAATTAATTAACTTTGCTCATGGTGAAATCTTCATGTCAGGTGCTTTTATCGGCACCGCTATCTTGATCATATTAACGGGAATGGGATGGGTTTCAGCGGTGCCGGCTATTGTTATGCTGATCACTGTCCTCTTGATAACCGCTATCCTGACAGGCCTTTTAGGGATGGGGATTGAGAGAATAGCTTACCGGCCATTACGAAATGCCCCACGGCTAATCCCACTCATCACAGCTATTGGTATTTCATTTTTATTACAAGATATTGTGAGATTCATTGCCGAATTACAAAAGGGGAACTATATCGTAACAGGGCCAAATCTTTTTAAAGATCAACTTTCGATTAAAGCTTCATCGATAAGCGCCATTTTTAACGATGCATCGATTAAAACATCTTTTGTGATTGTGCTAGTTACGGCGGTTATTATGATGATTGGTCTAGATTTATTTGTCAATCGAACAAAATGGGGCATGGCGATGCGAGCCGTTGCGCAAGATCGCGAGACCGCTTCCTTAATGACAGTAAATGTAAACAAAGTTATCTCCATCACCTTTTTTATCGGTTCGGCACTTGGCGGAGCAACGGGGGTCCTCTTTGCTGTCCAATATGGAACAATCGATCCTTATATTGGCTTTATCCTTGGATTAAAAGCCTTTACGGCGGCTGTATTAGGCGGGATTGGAAATATTCGCGGAGCCATGCTCGGCGGTTTACTGCTGGGGTTATTGGAAATGTTTGCTTCTGCTAATTTAACCCTGTTATCAGGCGGCGTATTTGGCGCCGAATACAAAGATGTCTTTGCCTTTGCTATCTTGATTATTGTATTACTTTTTAAACCGGAGGGCTTATTAGGCAAACCGGTCACTGAGAAAGTGTAGGTGAGAAGAGTGAAATCTCTATGGAAAAAATATAAACAAAATAAACTTGCGCAGGGTATCCTTCTCCTCATATACATTGGCATCACATCACTAAGTCTATTTATGGCACAAAAATCAGTCACGGCGTTCCTTCTGCTATTATCGTCGCTGCTACTATTATATTTTACAAATTTCAAGAATCTCACAAAGTGGTTCATTGCGGGAATCGTGCTAGTGTTTTTACTTCCCTTTACCGCAAGTAATGGAGACGCCTATCAATCCTATATGGAAGTGGCGACACTTGTTGGAATCTATATTTCTATGGCTCTGGGGTTAAATATTGTAGTGGGAATGGCAGGTCTTTTGGACTTAGGATTTATCGCCTTCTTCGCCGTTGGTGCGTACACTTATGGTATTTTTTCTACAGTCCAAGCATCCAATTTTATGCCTTTTGGAACGTTTCCGCTTTCAGGTGAAAGCTTTTGGCTGTTTATTTTAATCGGCTGCTTTGTCGCTGCTTTATTTGGAATACTCCTTGGCATCCCTGTCCTCCGGGTGAAAGGCGATTATTTAGCGATCGTTACCTTAGGTTTTGGCGAGATCATAAGAATTATTTTTAATAATCTGGACCGGCCGGTTAATATTACGAATGGTGCCATGGGGATTCCCTCGGTTACTCCACCCCGATTGTTTGGCATTGATTTTCTATATCCAAGCCAATTTTATTACATTGTCCTTGTGATCTTATTATTTACTATTTTTACGGTACGCCGTTTTGAGCATTCAAAAATCGGCCGTTCGTGGAAAGCGGTCAGGGAAAATGAAATAGCAGCTCAAGCAATGGGAGTACCATTAGTCCGGACAAAACTAATGGCATTTGCGATTGGCGCTTCCTTTTCAGGGATGATGGGTGTCGTTTTTGCTGCAAAACAAGCCTTTGTCGATCCGACCAGCTTTACGCTCTTAGAGTCGATTACGATTTTGGTCATGGTCATCTTGGGCGGCATGGGCAGTGTACCAGGCGTCATTCTCGGTGCTGCGGTGATGACCATCCTCAATCTTCAGGTGTTAACAGAAGTGACCAATTGGTTGAATCAACTAAATTCGACGGGGGCTTTTTCCATTCCAGACGCGCTA
Organism: Neobacillus sp. NPDC058068; assembly: GCF_042885335.1. Classification (NCBI taxonomy): domain Bacteria; kingdom Bacillati; phylum Bacillota; class Bacilli; order Caryophanales; family Bacillaceae; genus Neobacillus; species Neobacillus sp. NPDC058068. Next base: position 40,674 of record NZ_JBHVSI010000025.1, read on the forward strand.
TCGCCTTCTAAAATGCAGCGGCTTATTTTCGGCCTGCTCCTAATCCTGTTTGCTTTATATCGACCCAAAGGACTCTTGCCCGCAAAAAACCATGTCTATAATGAAAAGGAATTACAAGAAGGAAGCGCGAAGGAAAATGAGGGGAATCTGGAAGTTATGCCTGAACATTCGCAAATCGAGAAAGCTCAGGAGGTTTAGTTGCATGTCTATTTTAGAAGTTCAAAATCTAACGAAGAAATTTGGCGGGATTACAGCCAATCAAGATGTATCGATGACAGTGGAAAAAAACTCAATAACAGCCGTTATCGGACCGAATGGGGCTGGAAAAACAACATTTTTTAATATGATTACAGGGGTGTATCAGCCAACCTCAGGGACGATTTTGCTTAATAATGAAAAATTGAACGGTTTAAAACCCCATGAAGTTTCCAAAAAAGGAATCGCAAGAACCTTTCAAAATATCCGCTTGTTTAGTGAAATGTCCGTACTTGAAAATGTGCTTGTTGGCATGCATACCCATATAAAAGCAGGTCTTATCGGTATTTTATTTAATCTTCCAGCCATTCGGAGGGAAGAGAAAGCTTCCGAAGTGAAAGCGTACCAATTATTAGAATATGTGGGACTGGCCCCGCTTTTAAATGAAAAAGCATGTAATTTAAGCTACGGGGCGCAGCGAAGGCTGGAAATTGCAAGAGCTCTTGCCGCAAAACCAAAGGTCTTATTATTAGACGAGCCGGCGGCAGGTATGAATCCAAAAGAAACAAACGAGCTTACGCTGTTGATTAAGAAAATGAGGCAGGAGTACAATCTTACTATTATTTTAATTGAACATGATATGAAGCTTGTGATGGAAATCTCTGAACATATTGTTGTATTGGATCACGGAGAAAAAATTGCCGAAGGAAAGCCCGAAGACATTCGCAATAATCCAAATGTGATTGAAGCATACCTAGGATCGGGTGCTGTTCAGGCAGGATAGGAGGGGCGGATTGATGCTCCAATTAAACAATGTTGAAACCTTTTATGGTGGAATTCAGGCGTTAAAATCTATCGACGTGGCAGTGGATAAGGGGGAAATTGTCACGCTAATTGGCAGTAATGGGGCTGGCAAATCGACCACTTTAAAATCAATAAGCGGTCTTGTGAAAGTAAAAACGGGGAATATTGTTTATAATGGACAAGAAATTTCAAACAAACCGGCACATGAGGTGACGCTTTTGGGCATTGCACATGTTCCTGAAGGCAGAAGGATTTTCCCAAAGCTTACCGTCAAGGAAAACCTGCTCATTGGCGCATTTTCTGTGAAAAATAAACAGGTCATTCATGAGAGAATGGAAAAGGTTTTTCACAATTTTCCTAAACTAAAAAGCAGGCTTGAACAAAAGGGCGGTACGATGAGTGGCGGCGAGCAGCAAATGCTTGCCATCGGAAGAGCACTCATGATGAAGCCTGATTTATTAATGCTTGATGAGCCTTCGATGGGACTCGCGCCTATTATTGTTGAACAAATTTTTGAAATCATAAAGGAACTGAACCAAGAAGGGATAACCATCTTACTTGTGGAGCAGAATGCGTATCAAGCATTGCAAATTGCCGATAGGGGCTATGTGATTCAAACGGGAGAAATTCGTCTGCATGGAAAGGGCCATGATTTGATTAAAAATGAAGAAGTCCGCGATGCTTACTTAGCATAATGCCATTTTGCCATTTTTTCTACCCAAAAATATATCCACACCCACACAAAGAAGATTCTTTTACATAAGATATTCAGAATCAACTAGGAGGTGGATTAAATGGATGGTGCAGCAGGCTTTGGTGGTGGCTTTGCCTTAGTTGTAGTTTTATTCATTTTGCTAATAATCATCGGTGCAAGCTTTATCGGTGGTGGCTGTTTTTATTAAATGACCAACTCGTTTATTTAAATTTAAGCCGAATAGGGATTGCATCTGGCAATCCCTGTTTTCTTTCTGCCTAAGAAAATGACTTATTTTCTGTAATCTCCTTTTATGGTATGCAAAAGTTGTCCAATGGTTATAGGTAAATTGATTATGATTTCAAAATATCTATAAAGTGGTATGAGCATTCTTGCTTTAGTCATCTGTTTGTATAATCCGGATCTTCCCAGTTGAATGATACTTAAAATAGTTGAAAACCTCCAGCTGATATCCCGTATCGCTAGGAATAGAAAAAGTGTGAACAAACTCACCTTCAGCATGGTCGCCATAGAAAATGACGCTGTCAAAGTATTGAATGGACGTTCCGAGGTTACTCATTTTTACAATGGAATACTTAATCGGCCATAAGTGATTGTGTGTAATTTGCGACCCCGTTATGGTAATCGATTTATTTTCTATTGCAAACTTTGAACTAAAGAAAAAAGGAGTATCAATCCCAAGTCCCCAGTTTATATACCCCTGGTCTTTCCTCACCAGCTTTTTTAACCTCCAAAGCTGGAGCCTTTCGTTCATTTTTCGGAAATATTGGTCCAAGGAACCAAAAAACCCTTTTATCCCATTATTCTCGCACCCTCTTTAGATAATTGCCTTACTGTATTATTTGCAACATGACATGGAATGGCAACGGCATTACCCTAGCTTGTCAGCTTTTTTTGGACAAATTCTCTTTACAAGTTCTTTTAAAAAAAAGAATAAGTTTTTCACTCCTGCGCAAGCTAATAAAAAAATAAAGGAGTGTGAGGATTTGAAAAAATTAATCATGTTACTAACTTTACTAATCCCAATCAGCTTTACTGCTCTTGGGCATGTCAACGCCAGTCAGTTATTAGAAGCAAAGGCGAATCGAATTACCGAAAAGGAAGCAGGAGAAATCGCTTTAAAAAAGGTAAAAGGTGAAATTATCTCAGTAAAATTAGAAGTAGACGATGGAAAAGAGCAATATGAAGTAAAGATTAAACATGCAGGGGCTTTTTATGAAGTAGAAATTGACGCAAAGACTGGTCAGGTTTTAGAAGTTGAGAAAGAAGGTTCACATCGTGGTGATGATGACCGCCATGGGGACGATGACGGACATGATGATGATGACCGCCATGGCGAAGATGACGGCCATCATGGGGATGACGACCATTTAGATGATTAACAGTAATTCTCTTAAAGTTGCATGTCAAATTTGATGTGCAACTTTCTAAATTGTGTTAAAGGAGAAATTGGATGGTAAAAAAATGTGGGTTTATCCTATTTTTTTTCATTAGCTATTTAACAGCCGTCGTACCTTCCTTTGCAGAGTTTGATAATAAAGAAAAGCAAGACTCAACAAAGAACCTGCAAGATTGGGAGGTAATAGATAATGAGGGGTTCTTAGAACCGTTTAAAATGCATCAAGGGAATATTGACTCAGATTTGGATTGCACCAAAAATATTCGCTATACGGTAGCGCAAAAAAAACGTCTTGATCAAATTTATCATCGGATTTACATGGATTATATTGACCTGATCGAAACCTACGCCTGGGCCGGGGCAATGACACAGGATCAAAAACTGATCCGCTATAAAATGTTAAGAAACTACATTCTTACTTTCGCGAAAAGAAATTACAAATGGTGCAGTGAATATGAAGAGGATGAGTGGGAAGAAGAGTGGTTTAATAGTGATAATGATTAAAAGTCATCCATTACAATATTTTATACCATCTAAGCATTTCTTTGTTTTAAAAGAATATATTAGGTTAAAAAGAAGTGATGAAAATGGTATATGTTGCTGTTGGCATTGGAGGAGTGGTTGGTGCCATTACACGATTTCTTTTAGATTCTTTGGTTTCTCGTACGGTCCTTCCTCCTTCTTCAGGAATCCTGATTGTTAATCTTTTAGGATGTTTTATCATTGGTTTTTTCTTAGCATTAAAACACACTCGTTTCTCTGCCATAATCCGGATTGGATTTGTAACAGGATTTGTCGGTTCCTTCACTACCTTTTCCTCTTTTAGCTTGAAAGCGTTAGAGTTATTTATGAAATGGGGAATCCGGACAAGCCTTCTTTACATTACGCTTACAATTATTGGCGGATTTTGTTTTGTTCATATAGGACAATCAGTTGCCACGAAAGTAGAGGAAGGGTAACCAATATGGTTAAAACACTTCTGGTTATCGGGGCAGGAGGATTTCTTGGGGCCATCTTTCGCTATTATCTTAGTAATATTTTTTCCAAATGGACGATTTTTTCAATACCAACAGGTACATACATCATCAATGTTTCCGGGTCTTTGGCGATTGGATTCATTTACGGTGCTAATTATTTTTCAGATAGTCAAATTAATTTCTTATCTATCGGTTTTCTCGGAGCATTTACAACGTTCTCTACCTTTAATTATGAATTACTTCAATTAATTGAAGGGAAAAAGAATCTCCAATTTTTTGTATACGGTGCTATGATGTACGTCTCCAATTTACTGGCATGTTTTTGGGGATATTGGTGGGGAAAATAACTGAAAGAAAAGCAGGTTTCCTAGAAAGTCTAGGAAACCTATTTAATTTATAAAAAAGTGACTGTGTTTTAATTTTTTTGCAGGAAACGCTTTCATATTTGTCGAAATATAGGACCATAGAATGGGAGGTTTTGATAATGAGTTTGCAGATGGTTCATTCGATAACTATGATTGTTACTGATAAAAAATCTTGTCTCCTTTGCAGTAAAGAATTTGAGTATGCTGCAATCGTTAGTGGAGAGGAAATAGAAGATCTCCGGTCAATACATGACGGAAAAGTGGTTACCGATCAAGTGGTTATTCTTAAAAAGAGTTTTGCCAATTATAATAAGCTACAAATTGTTGATGTAGAGATTACCGCTAGATGTCCTTATTGTCATTCTAACAATCGATTTAATCGGTTTGTAACTTTAGATAATTCCAATAATGAATCGTAAACTGTGAAAGTAGTGCTTAAAAAAAGATTGCAAATTGATGATTGCAATCTTATTTGTTTGAAAGGGCGGCTCGGCTCAAAAACGAATCAGCTTTGAAAATTTTTATTAATGTATGTCTATAATTAATTTCTCATAATTTTTTCCATTTATTCAATGAGGAACCTGCAGGGGGCTAAATGATGAAAGGGAAGTATAAATGGTTACGGATGTGGAGGATATTATCTTTTGCATTTTCTGTTTTTATTCGAGTGTATTGGTATCGAATCTTTAAAAAATCACAATCGGAACGGGAAAAGCTTTGGGGGAATATTGGACAGGAATTTCGTCAAACTTTATTTGAGTTAGAGGGATTATTAATCAAGGTTGGGCAATTTTTAAGTATTCGGGCCGATTTGCTTCCAGCTAGTTTTATTAATCAAATTCAGGATTTAGTTGACCAAGTACCGGCCTCTCCTTGGGAAGAAATTAGCCTCGTATTGGAAAGGGAATGGGGAGGGCCAATTGATGACATTTTGGCTTCAATTGACACAAAAGTAGTGGCTTCCGCATCCATTGGAGAAGTTTACCGCGGCAAATTAAAGGACGGAACCACAGTGGCGGTAAAGGTGCAGCGTCCAGAGATCCGGTCAATTATCCGAACTGATTTTCGTTCATTGGCCATTATTATTTGGTTTGCGGATCACTTTGCCCCTGTTCCTAAAGGGTTTATCAATTTTAAAATGTTGTTCCAAGAGTTAAAAACGGTGATTGAAAGAGAAGTAGATTTTATGAAAGAAATGGAAACCGTTATTCATTTCCGGCAGCGGTTCCAGGCCTTTCCCAAGCTTCATATCCCAAAGGTGTATCCTGAACTTTGTACATCAAAGGTGATGGTGTTGGAATGGGTTGAAGCGGTTAGAATTACCGAGGTAGATTTTTTAGATCGCTTTTCGATTGATAGGGTGGAATTATCACAGCGGTTATTTCGATTATTCATTCCCCAATGGTTAGAGGCAGGGGTTTTTCATGCGGACCCACATGCAGGAAATGTCATGATAAAGTCGGATGGTACCCTTGTCCTGCTTGATTTTGGGATGGTGGGTGAAATTTCTAAAAAGGATGCTATGAATTTTCAAGATTTAATCCAAGCAATATTTGCAAAAAATTATTCCTTGGCAGTAAAAGTATTGATGGATTTGGGCTTTTTTCTTCCAGATGCAAACTCAAAAACGATAGAACCACTACTGAAAGAAGCCCTTTCCATTGATTTTAACCAGCTGAAAGAAATGGATCTTTTTCAAGTGAAAAGGGATCTTAACGAGATGATTAAATCGCTGCCAATCCAAGTGCCAACACGGTTTGTTTTCTTGGGACGTTCATTTGTAACCGTTGAGGGGATGCTCTATACCATTAACCCGAATCAAGAATTTTTGGAGATTGCAAAACCTGCGTTTATCGATTGGTTAAAACAAGGTAATCAAAATAATTGGAAGCTGCTAGTGAAATGGGTCCAAGCACAGCCCGTTTTTCAAATCTTTCATTCTATTACTGATTTACTAGAAACGCCAAAACGGCTCCTTGAGCAAAAAGAAAGGCAGCAGCAAAGGGAGTTTTATTTTTCAATTTTTGAAAATCAAAAAAAGCAGTCGTTTTTCTTGGGTGTACTAGGAATAGCAGGCGGCTTTTCCGGACTCTATATGAATGCTCCGCTAATTTTGCAAATCTCTGCAGGCATCGTGGGCATTTCAGTCATTTTCTATGTGGTATGCAGTGTGAGGCAAAAAAAATGGCTGAAGAATTATGAAAAGAAGAATTAAGAAAAATAAAGATGTTATTGGTGCCCGAAACGGTGGGGAAAGATGGAAAGCGGTCACTAATGAGGCTGTTGGTGACCGGAAAATTTAATAATATTCTTTATTGTGCCCGTGAAGACAGTTTTTCTCCTTGGATGGTCACAATTAATTTTTTTATGCTTTTAAAACCACTTTTTTCCTCTCCTGCCAACCATAAAAGAGTGGACCCTCACGGACGCAGATGAGGAATCAGCATGGTTTGATAAATAAGCGGAGAAATTTCTCTTAATTAGGAAATAGCACTGAAAATAGCTTAAATAGACGGAAAGATTCCGACTATTGACTCAAAAAACGTGGAAATGGGTAATTTTGCTTTGCTTAATCGGAAAACCTCCGCTTATTTACCCCAAATCAAGCTCTATTCTGCGGACTAACCGGAAAATCTCCGCTTATTTTAAATATCACTGGTTACTCAATTAAGGATAAGACTTCATCTTAACTTATATATACAATTGTGTAGCATTTTTTGTAAGACAAATTGAGGGTAAAATTGTAGAGGTACAACAGCCATTGTACCCCTACAATTTGGGGTGCATTTTCCACAAATTTTTATGTAATTTCGTCACAAATGGCTTTACCCCAATAAAAAATGAGTGTCAATTTCATTTGCAAATTGGCACTCATTTTAACTTACATTTTTAATGTTTGTGATAGGAAACGGAACCCGTGACTCAATCAGTCACCTTTTGCAAAGTTACTACCTAGGTTCAACCATAGCGGCGAATTGATTGATGGTTGTGGAGTTGGATATTCGCACTCGGCGCATACGCAGGAATTCATCGGATTCGCCTTTTTCGATAAATTGTCCTGGCTTAGTTGTAGTTGCAAATTTGTAATACTTTTTCGTTTCCTCAACGACCTGATCATTGAAATGGCCAAATGGGTAGGCAATCGCAATGACAGGCTTACCAGTAATTTGCTCGATTTTTTCCTTTGATGCATCCAATTCTTGCTCATAATTCGTTATTTCAGGCAGATCTGCATGTGACATTGTGTGGGATTGGATTGAGAAAATCCCTGAATTCATCATTTCTTTTATATCCTCAGTTGACAGTCGGTAGGGACCGCTGTCAATCGAGCCTGCGATGACATATTCAGTAGCTGCAGGCTGAAACTGGTCATCTTTCAATTCTTGAAGAATTCGAAAGGCATTTAGGTTATTTTTCATGCCGTCATCGAAAGTGACGAGTATCGGTTTATTTACTTTATTGACTTCATCCCAGCGTTCAAATGTGAGAAGAGTGTAGCCCTTATCTTTTAAATAGCTCATTTGTGCTTCAAAATTAGCGGGGGTAACGAATAAATCCTTTAATCCCACACCTTTATATTCATCAATCGCATGATACATCAGAATGGGCACATGCTGTTGAAACGTCAAAGTTGATTTTGCAAGCAGTACTTGAGATCCATCTTCATTTACCTCGTATGCCTCAACCTGATACTCACCCCGAGATCCAGAAAATTCTTTTATATCAAATAAGAACGAAAAGTCGTTTTCTTTTTGAGTGGATGGGAACATCTTTATACTTTCTTTACCATCTGCAGTTCGCCATATTTGGTAATTGATTTCGGAAACATCGCTCTTTCTTTCTATTGTTGAAAGGACTGCATGAGTAGAATCAAAAGCAATCGGGCTAATGGCAATAGTGGCTTGGGGCTCAAAAACGGGAATTTTTTTAATCTGTGGCGATACCTTGCTCATTTTCATCGTTATTTTTGAATTTGCTGCAGGCAGATTTTCTTGAAGACTGCTCGCATTTGCTTCCTTTAAACTGCAGCCGGATAATAGTAATGTGAAAATAAGAGCAAAATATAGTAGTTTCTGCATTTTATCCATCCTTGAATTATAGTAATCTCGGACAATATCATACCATTTGCCGATGGGGAAGAAAAGATAATTTACGGTGCCTGACACCATATGTTTAATAATAATAGTTTGCATTTATTTCTTAACAGTAATGTGCTGTAATTTTTGTATCCTTTTGTAATAATTGCCAAAGGGAAAAATGACTTTCAGCTTAAGTTGACTGGTTTTTTGTATTAATATTGAAATAATAATGTAAATAGGAGACAGGAATTGAATAAGCTGTTATTATTTCTGTGGAAGTAAAATCTTTTTCTATATTAGGAGTGTTTTCAGATGTTTACGGACGCAACAAGAACTGAACAAGATTTTTTAGGAAAAAAAGAGATACCAATCGATGCCTATTATGGTATACAGACCTTGAGGGCAGTTGAAAATTTTCCGATTACAGGCTATTCTCTTAACGAAGAGTTAATCATGGCGTTGGCAATGGTTAAAAAAGCGGCCGCGATAGCAAATATGAATACGAAGCAGTTGTATAGCGGTCTTGGAAATGTTATGTGTCAAGCAGCCGATGAAATAATCGAAGGAAAGTGGCATAATCAATTCATTGTTGACCCCATCCAAGGCGGAGCAGGGACATCGATGAACATGAATGCAAATGAAGTGATAGCGAACCGTGCCCTTGAATTGCTCGGACACGAAAAAGGCGCTTATTTGCATTTGAGTCCAAATAGTCATGTTAATATGTCGCAATCGACAAATGATGTGTTTCCTACAGCCATACATATTGCCACATTAAAGCTCCTTGAAAAATTGCTTAAGACGATGAATGATATGCATCAGGTTTTCAAAGCTAAGGCAAAGGAGTTTGAAAACGTTATCAAAATGGGGCGCACCCATCTACAAGATGCGGTTCCAATTCGACTTGGACAGGAATTTGAGGCTTACAGCCGTGTGCTGGAACGGGATATGAAACGGATTCAACACTCACAAGGCCATTTGTTCGAAGTCAATATGGGAGCCACTGCCGTCGGGACTGGATTAAATGCAGACCCAAAATATATTAAAGATGTAGTTGAACAGCTTGCGCAAATTAGTGGATTACCATTGGTCAATGCCGAGCATCTCGTTGATGCTACGCAAAACACGGATGCCTATACCGAAGTTTCTGCGGCATTGAAAGTTTGTATGATGAACATGTCGAAAATAGCTAATGACCTCAGGCTGATGGCTTCGGGTCCACGTGCAGGGCTAGCTGAGATTACTCTGCCGGCTCGTCAGCCCGGATCATCGATTATGCCTGGTAAAGTGAACCCAGTCATGCCGGAACTTATTAATCAAATTGCATTCCAGGTGATTGGAAACGATCATACCATTTGCCTCGCTTCTGAAGCAGGCCAGTTGGAATTAAACGTTATGGAGCCTGTATTAGTCTTTAACTTGCTGCAATCGATTAGTATTATGAATAACGGTTTCCGCTCATTTACCGCTCATTGTCTCACTGGGATTGAAGCAAATGAAGCCCGGCTAAAAGAATATGTAGAAAAAAGTGTTGGTATCATCACGGCCGTAAATCCGCATTTAGGTTACGAAGTGGCGGCACGGATTGCAAAAGAGGCAACTGTCACGGGAAAATCTGTTCGAGAACTTTGCTTGAAGTATGATGTATTATCTGAAGATGAGCTAGATCTTATTTTAAATATCTATGAAATGACCAAACCAGGAATTGCTGGTGCTTCACTTTTGGAAAGAGATTAATAATTCCGTCTTAAAAACCAGATGTCCTGTGCTTACATTGGCACAGGACATAAATTTAATAATTTTTATTATTAATGCCAAGATTTTTATTTAATAGTCTAAATATTTTTAAGGCTAATTGTATTTGCAGTAATTCTTCGGAGTTTTTTAAATCAGTATTTAGGATTTCCTTTATTTTCTCAATTCTGTAAATAAGTGTATTTCTGTGTAAAAACATCGCTTTTGCGGTTTCGCTTATATTAAGATTATTTAGAAAGTAGTTTTCTAACGTTAAGATATAACTTGTTCCGTGTAATTGGTCATGGCCAAAGATTTTTCCAAGGCGTTTCATGAAAAAATCCTCTAATTCCATATCTTTAATATTGCTATCCAAGAAGTGATAGAGTGAATGATCCTCAAAATGAGATACACCCCCGTGATCGTCAAACCTTTGCATAAGCCTAATGGATTCATTTGCTTCGGAAAAACTTTTGTGAAGCGAATGAATGGTTTCATACTGTCTGCCAATTCCAATTAAGAAGGTTGTATTTTTTAATTGTTTGGTCAATTCACCATAAAGCCCATGTCCGTATTGCTTTGCTTCATTTAATGTAATGGGAGATCTATTTCCGCTCTGTCCAAATAAAACGATAATGTGATTGTTTCGATAAAAGCACGTAACTTCCCCATTTGCTAGGTTTGAATGTTCATAAACTAGGTCCACACATTTTCTAGACGTATTCTCTAATTGAAGCTTTCTTGCCACCAAATCCTCGTACCGTTCAAGGTCTTCCGAATCAAAATTTATTACCAAACAAAAATACTTATATTGTGAATTTAAACCATGCAATTCGCTAAGGGATTGGATGGATTCACTGGAAGTTATTTTTCCTGTCAGCAAATCATCGAAGAAATCCTGCCTGATTTTTAACTTTACTTCCTCAATCTCTTTTGCTTTTATCATTTCAAGCGCCATAATGGTGGAAGCTTGTTCAAGGATAATATAGTCAAACTCCGTTAGTTCCCGTACTGTTTGCCAAACAATTATATATCCATAAAGATAATTGGCAACGGCGACAGGTAAGATCCGGCACTTAATTTCCATGGCTTCCATATGATAAATTCGCTTAATGGACTTCTTCATTTCACTAATATTATCAGGTATGGAGTCTAGGAACACTTGGTTGAAAATCGGTCTATTTTTTAGTAAATCAAAGCAGTAGGCAAGCGGCACTTTGTTAGCCTTGTGCTCCGTGAAATGGAGCAATTTCCAATCCTTGTCTACAAAAATGATAGGGTTATTGATCGTTTCGGATAACAAGGAAGAAATCCTTTCGATCCCGCCGCCTTCAAGCGTAATCCTAAAAAATAAATTATGCATGTCTAACGTTTTTCGGTTCAATAAATCATATCTTCCAGATGCTTTTTCATTAATAATCGAGATAACTCGGGACAGGGTATATTCAAAAGGCAGCTCTATTAACGGCAAGCCATACTTATTTGCCTCGTCAATCATATTCTGCGGAATTTTATCAAAGTACCGCTTCATTTTTACCACAAGACCCGCACAATTTATTTCAGATAGCTCCTTAATAATCCTTTTTTGTAGATCTTCGTTATCTTTAAAAATAAAGCCAGTCGTCAAAAGCAGTTCATTAGGAGAAAGCCAATCAAATGCTCCTGGGTTTTCAATAATATTTACAAGCGAAATTTCATTATTGATCCCTTTTTCCCCAGCAATAATTTTAATTCCATCGATTGCTTTTATTTCAAATAGTTCTTTAACTGTAAGCAAGATTTTTCACTCCTTTGTCAAAATTCTAACACAATCCATTGTATATGTTGCACAAATGAACTCAAATCTTTTTGGATTTGTTAAACGATGACGATTTTATGCAATATACCTAAAATAATCATGTAAGGTCTTAAGTTAGTCAAATAAAGGAGGCCGATTCCAGTCAAATTAGATTAGACGGAAAAACAGTCTAGGACTATGAGGTGTCTTGCGTGAGAGAAACAATATCTGGGGATGTTGATTTTATTCAGAGGATTACTCATTCAAGTTTCAGTGGGTTTGTCCATAGTACTTTTAATCGGACATTTAATATTCAATGTTTAGAAAATGGTGAGTTATACACCATAGCTAGCAGCGAAATAGACAATGGGCCAAATACTTTAATCATTGATGTAGATTCTATCAGTTCAATGGGTCTAGAAGTAAATGATAAGGTAACGGTTAAAAATCAAACCTTGACCATTGGAAATAAACTCGCCATATCTATTGATCAAGCGGAGAAGTGGGAGAGTGTGATTCCGACATACCCACATAATGTAGATATTCTGACCCGTAATGTTAAATGGATGCAGGACTATATCAACATTAATGGTAAAGGCGGCGGAATGAAAAGACGAATTGTTGCCCAAAGTCCTTTCGAAGCTGAAATGTCCAAGATGCTTGATCTTCGAAAGAATCTACTTTTGGACCAATTAGTAAAAAATCATCTGTCATTAGCTATACCGCATGCGGTTTCGCTTATTGGTTTAGGACCGGGGTTGACTCCGTCTGGTGATGATTTTTTAACAGGGATATTCACCGTTATTAATATGAAAAACAGCCCATTTTATCCCCAACGATCTTTTTGTGAAGATGTACTAAAGAATGCAAAGACCTTAACGAATGACATTAGCTATATGGCTTTGAAAAAAGCATCAATCGGGAAAGTGAGAGAGTCTATCATTTGTTTAATCGCTTCCATAATCGCGGGGAATGAAGAAGACTTAATTCTCTCTTTAAATAAAGTATTATCCATCGGCTCTTCATCCGGAACAGATATTTCCATAGGACTTGTCTGCGGAATGGAGGCAAATATTAGAGCAGGAGGTAAATTATGACTGTACAAGCATTGATCAAGCCAAATACGTATTTTGATTCAGTTTCTTTAATGTCCCTTTCAACGAAAGCCAATCAAATTGATGGTGTTGAACAGGCCATTATTGCAATGGGTACTGAGATGAATAAAGAGGTAATGAAGAATGTTGGATTAATGACACCGGAAGTGGAAGAGGCTAAAACAAGCGATCTCATTATTGTCGTAAAAGCGGCAACAGATGAACTGTTCGAAAGCGCTTTCAAAGGCATTGATGAATTATTTACTAAAAAGAACACTACCAAAGGAAAAAGTGAAGTTAAATATTCGACAATCTCGTCGGCAGCTCAAGGCAATCCCGATGCAAATTTAGCAATTATCGCAGTAAATGGGGTTTATGCCGCAAGAGAGGCAAGGAAAGCACTTGAAAATAACTTAAATGTCATGATGTTCAGCGATAACGTCAGCATTGAAGATGAAATTGAATTAAAGCAAATTGCACACGAAAAAGGCTTATTGATGATGGGACCTGATTGTGGTACAGCGATTATTGGCAATGTGGCCCTCTGTTTTGCAAATGCAGTGAGAAAAGGAAACATTGGAATTGTCGCTGCATCCGGAACAGGCAGCCAAGAGGTTAGCGTCCGTATCCATGAATTTGGCGGAGGGATTACACAACTGGTTGGAACAGGTGGAAGAGATCTAAAAGAAGAAGTAGGCGGCGTCATGATGCTAGATGGTATCCAAGCTCTTGAAGACGATGAAGCTACTAAAGTAATTGTCCTTGTTTCAAAGCCACCTGCACCAAGTGTCGAAGAGAAAGTGTTAGCCAAAATTAAAACTTGTAAAAAGCCTGTAGTTGTTTGGTTTATTGGAGGCCATGAAGAAAAAATCACCGAGGCTGGCGGCCATTTTGCGAAAATGTCTAAAGAAGCAGCACTTAAAGCAGTCTTGCTAGCTGGTGCTGATGAAAGCAAACTCAACAAACGTGCGTTAAACATTCCGCTTATCGAAGAAGTTCGTACAAAATTAACACCGGAACAGAAATATATTCGCGGATTATTCAGCGGCGGAACTCTTTGCGATGAGGCCATGCATGCAGCAATGGAAAAGTTTGATAATGTCTACAGCAATATTGCAAGAAATCCAGAGTATCGCTTGAAAGATAGATATACAAGCCAAGAGCATACATTCATCGACTTCGGTGATGATGAATATACACAAGGCAAGCCACATCCAATGATTGATCCATCTACTCGTCTAGAAAGATTTATCCAAGAAGCAAAAGATCCATCCGTTGGTGTAATTGTTATGGACTTTGTGTTGGGATATGGTGCGCACGAAGATCCAGTTGGAGCATTTCTTCCAGCATTCATCGAAGCGAAGCAGCAAGCTGAACAAGAAGGTAGACATTTAGAAATTATCGGATATGTTCTTGGAACAGAACTAGATCCTCAAAATCTTGATGAGCAAATTAATAAGTTATTAGCCGCTGGCGTCACACATGCAAGCAGCAGCCAAAACGCTGGACTATTAGCTAGAGAATTTGTTGTGAAGGGAGAATAGCCATGAGTCGAATTAACGATCTTTTTAAAAGTAAACCACATGTAATTAACGTCGGAATTGAGTCATTTAAAGATGATTTATTACAACAAGGTTCTGAGGTCATTCATTTAGAATGGACACCGCCAGGAAGAGGTAACCCAGAATTAATTGCTGCGCTTGATAAACTTGAAAATCCTGCGATGATGGAAAAAATCGAAGAAGCGAATAAGTTAGCAGTTGAAAGAATTATTAATTCGCAGCCAGTGTTAATTGGATACGACCAAGCAATTAATTGTGTGCCAGGAATGACGAAAACAACAATTCTTCATGCGGGACCTCCTATTACTTGGGATAAAATGAATGGCCCAATGAAGGGCGCTGTTACTGGTGCTATTGTCTTTGAAGGGCTAGCGAAGGATATCGAAGAAGCCGCTGAACTTGCAGCATCCGGAGAAATTACTTTTTCACCTTGTCATGAACATAACTGTGTTGGTTCAATGGCTGGTGTCACATCTGCATCAATGTTTATGCACATTGTTGAAAACAAAACATACGGAAATATTGCGTATACCAACTTAAGTGAACAATTATCAAAAATCCTTCGTATGGGTGCGAACGATCAAAGTGTTATTGATCGATTAGTGTGGATGCGCGATGTATTTGGTCCGATCTTAAGAGATGCCATGAAACTAAATCCAAACGGCATTGACTTACGTTTAATGCTTGCACAAGCGCTTCACATGGGTGATGAGTGCCACAATCGAAATGTTGCAGGGACAACCCTGTTAATCCAAGCATTAACTCCGTACATTTTACAAACGGATTATACTATCGAACAGAAGAAAGAAGTTTTTGAGTTTGTTGCCAGCAGTGACTATTTCTCTGGTCCTACTTGGATGGCGATGGCTAAATGTGCCCTTGATGCTGCTCATGGCATTGAAAACAGTACAATTGTTACCACAATGGCCCGTAATGGTGTGGAATTTGGAATCCGTGTTAGTGGAATGGCTGGAAACGCATGGTTTACTGGTCCAGCGCAAAAAGTTGTCGGGCCAATGTTTGCAGGTTACAAGCCGGAGGATTCCGGACTTGATATCGGTGACAGTGCAATTACTGAAACTTATGGCATCGGCGGCTTTGCGATGGCAACAGCTCCTGCAATTGTAGCGTTAGTTGGCGGAACCGTAGAGGAAGCTATCGGTTATTCAACACAAATGAAGGAAATCACAACAACTGAAAATCCTAATGTGACGATTCCAATGCTTGATTTCATGGGTGTTCCGACGGGAATCGATGTACGAAAGGTCGTTCAAACAGGAATCATGCCTATTATTAATACTGCCATTGCCCATAAAGAGGCTGGAATTGGAATGATTGGTGCAGGTATCACGCATCCTCCGGTTGAAGCATTTGAAAAAGCGCTGTTAACCATAAGCGAAAACATTCAGTAAAAATGGCGCGTTTAGGGGAGAATGGCAAGTCTGAAACAGTCCAATGGATTGCTATTCTTCCCTAAATAGGTATTTTCTAATGCGAAAGATGCACAGGTGAATAGGAGAGAATTTAGATGGAGAATAAATCCATTAACATGGATCTTATCTATGCAAGTGAACTTGGAGATGTAGAGGGCGTCAAAAGGCTTTTACAACAAGGCGCAAGCATTGATTTTAAAGATGAAAATGGCCGCACAGCCTTAATGGCAGCGACACAAAAAAACAACAAAGCAGCGGTTCAATTGTTACTAGAAGCAGGCAGTGACGTGAACACAAGAGATATTACCCAACTGACGCCGTTTATTTGTTCAGGAGCAAATGGTTTCCATGAAATCCTAAGTTTGATGTTGAATTTTGGTGCGGATCTACAAAGTGTGAACCGATTTGGCGGCACTGCCTTATTACCTTCTAGTGAGAAGGGATACCTAAAAACAGTACAGGTTTGTTTAGAAGCGGGTGTTCCAGTAAATCATGCAAACAATTTAGGGTGGTCCGCTCTGCTCGAATCAGTCATATTGGGCAACGGAGGCCGTTTATACTCCAATATTATCGATATGCTTGTCGAAGCTGGTGCAGACGTGAATCTGCAGGATCGTGACGGGAAATCATCACTGCAGCATGCTATTGAACTTAAACAGGATAGGGTTGTGAAAATTCTTTACAAGGATTTCTCAGATGAAGACGAAGTCATTCAGTCAGTTAAAAAACTTTATCGGGAAAATAAGTATGAGGATGCAATTACGGTAATTAATCAAGTTTTTGAAAAAGATCCTAATAATTTTGATCTCTACTTTTATAAGGGATATTGCTTACAAGAATTAAAGAAATTTGAGGAAGCACTTGCTGAGTACAACAAGGCATTGGCTTTAAATTCAAATGAATTGGATTTCTATTTTTATACAGCCAATTGTTTAAGGTTGATGAACAAACCTGAGGAAGCACTGGCAGAATATGATAAAGCTAGTGAACTAAATCCTACTGAGACGTTTTATCGTTATCACAAATCCAATTATTTAAGAGAATTGGGAAGACACGAGGAAGCAGTGAATGAAATGAATCAGCTGCTCTCGCTACAGCCGCATCGATATGATTTTTCATTTCATAAGGCAAATAGTCTGCGATCATTAGGTAAACATCAGGAAGCAATAGAGGCGATAGAGAATGCAATTGAAAATGACCCGACGAATTCTTTATATCATTTGCATAAGGAACAGTCGATTGAATTATTAACGAAACAATTAGAAAAGAGAAAGGAGAAATCCTAGTGGAAAAATTAGTTATCGTCGCTATCGGGGGGAATTCCTTAGTTAGAGAAAATGGAAGCGGTTCCGTTCAAGAACAATATGAAGCTGTAACTGAAACAGCCGTTAATATTGCAGATATGGTTGCCGAAGGCTTCCAAGTTGTTGTCACACATGGTAATGGACCCCAAGTAGGTTTTGGGCTAAGAAGATCTGAAATTGCAAATGAAGTAGCAGATATGCCAGTAGTACCTCTTGTAAATTGTGGTGCTGATACTCAAGGCGGGATTGGCTACCAAATTCAACAGGCATTGATTAATGAATTTGTTAAAAGAGGGATTAACAAAAAAGTGGCAACTGTTATTACTCAAGTGGAAGTTAGTAGTGCTGATCCTAACTTTAAAAATCCAACTAAGCCAGTAGGTTCATTTTTTTCTCTCGAGCAAGCGGATGAAATGAAGAAAGAACATCCAGATTGGATTTTTATCGAAGATTCAGGCCGTGGTTATCGAAGAGTGGTGCCTTCTCCAAAACCAATTAATATTGTGGAAAAGGATGCCATTAAAACGTTGATTGAAGCAGGCTTTGTTGTTATTGCTGTAGGCGGCGGCGGAATTCCTGTCGTAAAGAATTCTGACAATACGTATGAAGGCATTGATGCTGTTATTGATAAAGATTTTGCAACTAGCCTTTTAGCAGAACAAGTTCAAGCGGAAACGTTAATTATTACAACTGGTGTTTCTAGAGTGTGTATTAATTTTGGAAAACCGAATCAACAAGCTCTTGAAAAAATTACCGTTGAGGAATTGAAACAGTATGCCGCTGAAGGACACTTCCCTCCAGGCAGCATGCTTCCTAAAGTCGAAGCAAGTTTGAGTTTCTTGGAGAAGGATGGCAAAAGGGTAATAATTACCGATCCTGAAAGTCTAAAAGATGCAATCGTCGAAAAGGCCGGTACGCATATTATCAATTTGAAATAATTGATATTGACGCCCTTTAAATAGGAGTAAAAATTGCTGGACCAATCAAAATTAGAACAATTGCATGATCAATAATAATCATTTGGAACTTTCTTTTGCAATGATTCTACGTCATACATTTGGTGTTAAAGGTTCAAATATTCCCGCACTATGCCGTCGGTTAGTATTCTATTGACTGTATAATTTATGCAACCATGGCGATTAAATTCCATACTTTAATGCTTATTACAATTTAGCTGTAATAAAAAATAATAGATTTTTAAGGAGAATATTACATGGGGAATGTATCTTTTTGGAAAAAGGGAGACTTTGCTGCTTCCTTCGGTTTGTTCGTTAATGTTTTGACAGACTTTTTGGTTATGATCTCATTATTAATTGGTGTAGTTGGCATGCCAACAGAGTTTGTTTTTAAACGAATTGTTCCTGGCTTTGGATTTGCTGTATTGCTATCTGGTATTATTTTTGCTTATTTTGCCTATAAATTAGCTAAGAAAACAGGTAGAACAGATATTACCGCCCTTCCATCAGGTTCTAGTTCACCTGGTATTTTTCTTATCGTATTTGTGATTATGCTTCCTCTATATCATCAAACACAGGATGCTGTTTTCACAACATCTGTCGCTGTACTTTGGGGTTTTGTTGAGGCTTCCATTTTATTTTTAGGTGCATTCATAGGTGAAACGATTAGAAAGATTGTCCCAAGAACTGTATTGTTAGCAGCCTTGGCAGGTTTGGCATTTGTATTTTTAGGCATGAACCCAATGCTACAATCTTTTGAAATGCCTGTAGTGGCATTTGTTGCATTAATAATCATTTTCATGAACTGGTTAAGTAAACATCCAATATTGAAGAAAATACCTACGGGTCTATTATTGATCGTAGTTGGAACTGCAATTGCTTGGATCGCTGGATATCAAAATCCTGCTGAAGTTACTGAAGCTCTAAAATCATTTGGCTTTAATCCTCCTAAGTTGCATTTAAATGGGCTTTTCGACCATATTGAAGCTGCTTTGCCATATTTATTAACTGCTATACCTCTAGGGTTATCAAACTTCATTTTTAATTTGGAAAACGTTGAAGCTGCTGCTGTTTGTGGGGATGAATACAATACTAGGGACGTTATGCTTGCAAACGGTTTTTCTACTCTAATAGGTGGCCTTTGTGGTAACCCATTCCCAGTAACAGTATATGTAGGTCATGCTGGTTGGAAAGAAGTTGGTGCAGGTTTAGGCTATTCTATTGCTAGCTCTATTGGTATATTCCTATTATCGGTTTTCAGTCTTATGGGTCTGATGCTAGCTGTTATTCCGATTGCCGCTATTGTACCGATGCTCGTGTTTATTGCGATTGTAACAGGGCATCAAGTTGTTAAAGAAAGTCCGAAATTTGAAGCTCCAGCAATCTTTGTATGTTTCTTCCCATGGGTTGCTAACTGGGCACTTGTTGCTGTAAATAATGCACTTTCAGCTGCTGGTACATCGGTAGGAACAGCGGCAGACCAAGTTTCGTCACTTACCCTTCACAATGCTGGACTTTTCTATGATGGTTTGCTTGCTCTAGGTAATGGCGCTCCTATTACTAGTGTACTTTGGGGTTCTATAGCTGTATTTACTATCCGGAACACGCCTATTGGAGGCATCATAGCTGCAGTGCTAGGAGCCGCTTTAACTTTTGTTGGTGCTATTCATACAAGCACTCTCGGACTAGCACAAGCAACTGCCATGCCTTTCGTTTGGGGATATCTATTAATTGCCGCATTTTTAGCGTATAAACTCTATGTAAATAAGAAAGATAATATTGGTCCTGTTACAGAGTAAAAATGAAAGCCACATTTGAAAAAGAACATTTTGACCTAATTCGATAATCAGATTGTTTGATAGTATCATTTACTCTTTATCCTTTAATAGGTGGAATGAGAAAAATTAATAAAATAAGGAACACCAAATTTAGTTATTCCTAAAATGTGTATAACAAAAGTAAGGAGAATTTTTAATATGGATTATATGAAATTAGCTGCAGATGCAACATTAGTTGGTATGGCCAACAAAATAGGTGGACCATTCGGTGCAACGATTGTCCGAGGTGATGAAGTGATTGCAGCAGTAAGCAATACCATGATGAGAGATACTGATCCTTCTGCACATGCAGAAATGGTGGCTGTAAGAGAAGCTTGTAAAAAATTAGGTACAATGGATTTATCAGATTGCGTTGTCTATGCTACTTGTGAGCCTTGCCCAATGTGTGTATCTGTTATGATTTGGGCAGGTATCAAGGATGTGTACTACTGTAGCACAAGAGATGACGCTGCTGAGCATGGTTTTTCTGACATGCACCTGCGCCAATATTTAGCGGGTGAAGATAATAGTGTCATTAACATGATAAAAGTGGAAGATAGAGAAGATTGTGATCATCTATGGGAGCATTTTCACGAATTTAACAAGAAGTAAATAGCCGTTAAAAAGTCCGGTCTGTCTTATGACAGAGCCGGACTTTTTACTCATTCTGCAAGATGCGTGTGAAGAAAATCAATCACCTGTTTAAGGGCATTTTGGACAACCGGATTATGGAAATCTTTATCAAATACATGCTCACCATTAGGAATTGTAATTAACTTTGCTTCAACTGATTCCTTTAGAATAGCAGCCCTCATAAAAACAGACTGTTCATAAGGGACATCAGTATCCTTCGTTCCATGTAATAGGAGGGTTGGCGGATAGTCTTTAGTAATATTGTGAATGGGACAATATTTTGTCAATGCTACTTTATTGCTTTCTGGATTGACACCTGTAATTTGTTCAATCCATTCCCCATGTTGCCTTGCATATACATATAGGAGGAAACGCTGCTCAATAGATGCATCAGTAATGATCTGATCCGAAACAAGTGTTTTAGCTACATCTTTTGGGACAATGTCTTTTTTACAGTAAAAACTGCTAGGCGTCGTTGCCCATTTACCATTTATATCGCCATATCCATAGAAAGAGACGATTGCACGCGGCTTAGATGTAAATGTCCCTGTGCTCAGGGCAAGGAACCCACCCGCGGAACTGCCTACTACAGCAATTCTTCTTGGATCAATGGAATGCTTTGGCCCTTCTGTCTCTAGCCAATGGAGTGCGTCTTGAATATCTTCAAGAATGTCCGGCAGTTTTGTCGCAGGGGCGAGCCGATAGTCAATTGAAAACAAGGCAATCCCTTGTTCAGTGTATAGCTCGATCATTTCTTCACTGATTTCTTTTCTAGTTCCCCAAACAAGTCCACCGCCATGAATATATACGGCTACTGGAGCATTGTCATGGTTTAGACCATAAAAATCGGCTTTTATTTCGAAACGCTCATCTCTCTTATAAACTACTGTTTTTTTCATTTGTATTTTACACGTCCTATCATGCAGGTGAAATTAAGATGGTCATTAATAATATACAACAAAATAACCAACAAAATCTTCCCCATATATGAGTTGTTTTATACAAACTTCTTTGTACAATATGCCTAAAGATGATATTGCATTTTGCTGCCATAGGATTACAAAAAAATAGTCCCATATCAGGACTATTTAAACTGTTTTATTGGGCTATTCGCTTTTCCCTTCTTTTAGTGAGCGGAAAATTTGAGTATTCATACTTCCTTCAGCAATATTTTCAAGGAAAAATGGACCAATGAGCTTAATATATTCTTCATCTTCAAACATTTTTCTGTTTTGTAATTCCATTTCAGCTAAGCCTTCGTAGGTTGAAAGTAGGGCATATGAATGATCATTCCCGGAAACGGGTGTCAATACCTCAACCTTATGGTCATAATTTTCATTTCTGAATTTTTTAAGCTCTTTTAAATTTTCAATTCCTTCTTTAAATTTATCCTGCTTAATCACAAACGTCTGGTATACAAAAACAGACAATTTTGGACACCCCCAAAAAATTAACAAATATACCTATACTATGTACGTAATTAACCTATTTATTCACCGTTTGGTGTAGTTTAAATTCCAGTTAATTTTATCAGTTAAACAATTTTTTATTTTGATAAGGTGAAAAAATAAACCAAAAGAACTGGTTTGAAATTCTTAGCAGGAAAATGTAAATTAAAATGGAATAGATAGGTTAATCAATGAAACGAAAGTCCATGCGAAGACGTCTAAAGAATAAAAGGAAAAATACGGTTTTCAGTAAAAGGGGAATAGTTGGGGGAAAATGGCAAAGTTTACTTGGGCAATTTCATTATTGTTGGTAGGTAGTTTAATAGGTTTAGCGGGCTGTTCTGAACAGACGACGAAAGAACAGCAAGTAAAAGCATCGGAATTGCACCCGAAGAAGGCAGAAAAGAAGGAAAGAGCGAAGAAAAAAGAGGAAGAGAAGCCGGTTATTGTCAATATTATCGATCCAAATACGAAAGATGTTATGAAAACTTTTACACCGAAAGACTTTGGATATGGCATCGATGCTGAAAAGTATAAAACCGAAATCGGCAATTGGGCAAAGGAACTTGCTAGAGGGACAAAAGAATCACCCGGATATGACAAGAGGATGATTCTTGATAAGCTCGATGCAAATGGTCAAGTTGTAAAAGGGACTCCGCAAACCATTCTTGACGAAGCCGAGTTAATTGAAAACGTGCTTCAAGCTTCCGAAAAGGGCGGAAATGTAGAAATTCCACTTTATGTTACAGCAAGTGGATATAACCCTGAGGAGGCAGCCAGTTTGGGAGAGGTTGTTGTTGCTTCCTTTACCACCTATTTTAATAGCAGTGTAGCCGGAAGAACTAAAAATATTGCCTTATCAGCAGAGGCCATTAATAATGTAATCCTCGGCATTCAGGACTCTTTCTCGTTTAATACAACGGTAGGACCGAGTGATGCAGAACACGGGTATCAACCAGCACCGGAAGCCGTTGAGGGAAAATTAGTAGAGGGGATTGGAGGCGGAATTTGCCAGACCTCGTCTACCTTGTATAATTCGATTGATCAATTAGCAGTTGGTTATATTGAAAAACATAACCACTCGCTCCATGTAGGCTATGTTCCTACGGGAAGAGACGCAACGGTCTCTTATGGGGGTCCCGATTTTAGATTTAAAAATACATCAGGTGTTCCGATTCTCGTAAAAGCAATTGTAAAAAAAGGATCACTTACCGTCGAGGTAAGAACATCAAAAGCATATCAGAGCGAAATTAAGAAGCGTGGTTAAAATTAGGTAGATAAAAAAGGACATGTGTCATAATAAAATGATACATGTCCTTTTTATTTTTATTGCATTTCCTCCCAATCCGTGTAATGGCCGCTGCCTTGACAACCCGGACATTCGAACGAATTAAAGTAAGCAAATTCATTATATGGGTACACGGTATAGCCCCGACCTTGACAATCAGGACATTTGCCTTGGTCTTTCATTGTCGAGACATGATTTTGATACCTTGTTTCTTTCCACTGATTAAATGAGTTGAGTAGTCCCATTTTCTTCACCTCATCGTTTTTTCTTAGTATGATAATAAAATGGAATTATTATACTTGTTTGTTTCTAATTTCATTTTGGAATATTAATGGAATAAACAATTCCACTTTTTCATTCAATTACTATTTGATAATAATATATTTTATGAAAAAATCGCCAAATTTGTGAGAATAATCAGAATTTTTTCTGATGGATAATGTCTTAGAAAACCCAAAATACTAATACCAAAAGAGGTGATATTGATGGGTAAATGGAATGGACAGGCTGCACCAAATAATAATTTAGCCCCGAAGACTATTAAGACAGGAGAACTTGTCGGCGATGAGGCAAAACATGAGTTTTCGGAGGAATTATCTGACGGCGGCGAACGGGATCAATACATTGAGCGTCAGAAAGACAATTTAAAAATGAAATAGTATGTGAACAGCAGTGGCGATTACAAAATCGTCACTATTTTTTTCAAAAGGCTTTACAAATTAAAAATGGCGATGTAGAATTTCTATGTACCTAATATTCCTAGGTAGGTGAGAAAATGTTTAATCGTGAATTGGTAAAAGGAAGTACATCATTAATCCTGCTGCAATTATTAAATGAGCGGGATATGTATGGTTATGAATTAGTCAAAGAATTAGAGCAGCGCAGTGACAATGGCTTGAGCGTGAAAGAGGGGACATTGTATCCTGCACTCCATAAACTCGAAAAGCAAGAGTACATCGAATGTTACTGGCAGGAGCAGGAGAAAGGTCCGGCGCGCAAATATTACCGGATTACCCTGGCAGGGAAAGAATTATTAGATGAAAAAACACGTGAATGGCGGGACTTTGTTCAAGTGATGAACAAGGTGATAGGGAGATCAAAGCATGGAACGGCCGAAGAATAGGTTTTTGGAAGAATTGGCAAACGGGCTTGGGAGTCATCCCGATAAAAAAAGTATCCTTCTTGAGTATGAGTCGCATATCGACGAAATTATCATTGAATCCTATGATTGTACGAACGAAGCGGAGGTTACAGACAGAATCTTCACAAGACTTGGAAGCCCTGAAGAAATTACCGCTATGTGGAAAGAAGAGCTGACTGCTACACCGAGCAACATGAAGTGGCTGTTTATTCTGCTTAATATCCTCCTTTTTGGAGGAGGCAGTTTATTAACACTCGCTCATAATCTTTATCAATGGGAGTGGCTGTCAGCCATTTGGAACAGGTTAACAGCGATTCCCACCTTAATTGCCCTTTTGTATTTATTCTTTTGGGCACTACTTGGATACGAAATCGGCAAAGGGTTTGGACACAGCGGGAGAAGGCTGCTTAGAAAGACATTTTTACTTGCGCTTATCCCGAATGTGGTGTTAATGATCCTAACCGTTTTTCAAATTATACCTCATTCATGGTTCGCTCCGTTATTAACCAAAACGTTTATCATTGCTTGTATCATTTTTACGGGTATCCTTTACCCAGTAACCTGGATTGGCTACCGCTGGGGGCGGAAAGCTTCGATATAGGCAGTTTTTTTTGCTAATCTACCTAGTAAAACTATATATATAGAAATTCTACATTAAAAGAGGGATGAATATGGAAATGAAAATTGGGAAATCAGATTGGCTCTTTTTAGTTTTGTGCCTGTTGCTGGGTATTTTAGCGGAGGAATCATTTTTTCGTGATAAAATTGGGATCTCCTATTTCGTGTTTATTTTAGCTTTCTACTCAGTATTTATGTGGCGCTATCGGCGCTTTCCCTTTTCCCATCAGCGAATCGGGTACTTGGTTCTTTGCTGTATTTGGCTGCTCTCGGCAAGCTATTTCTTGAATGACAATCTGTTTTTTTACGCCCTTAATATTTTGGTGATTCCTAGCTTAGTTCTATTTCATCTCGTCTTAGTCACGAGTCCGAAAAACTTTAAATGGAACCAGTCAGCATTTGTCAGCTATTTTTTTACCAGGCTTTTAGACGCTATTAAATATAATGCCGCATTTACCGGACTGTTTGGAAAAAGTTTGAAGCAAGGGGTGGCTGAGGATAAATTAATCATCTGGAAAAAAGTAATGATTGGTGTATTGATTTCCGTTCCCGTGTTGTTAATCGTCTTAAGATTGCTGATGTCGGCAGATACACAGTTTGAACGAATGATTGGCAATATCCCAGATTGGTTCCGTATTTTTGATGCGGAAGGGATTATCCGGTTTATCATTATCCTCTTCTGTACTGCAGCCTTCTTTGGCTTCATGCAGGTGCTAATCAAAAAACAAATAAAGGTCATGAAGCAGCAAACAGATCATCAAGTGGTCCAGCTCGATGCTATTATCACAATAACCGTGTTAATTTTAATCAATGCAGTTTATGTGTTATTTACACTTGTCCAGTTTAAGTATTTCTTCAGCGGGACCTTGCAAGGAGACTTTACTTATGCAGAATACGCGCGCAAAGGATTCTTTGAACTTTTATTTGTCACACTCATTAATTTGTCGATAACCGTTGCTGTATTAACGTTTGTAAATCGTACAACTGGCATCATGAAACGATTGACACAAGTCATGCTTACGGTACTCGTTCTGGCAAGTGCGGTGATGTTAAGCTCTGCCTTTTTACGGTTAAGTTTGTATGAGGATGCGTATGGCTATTCTTTCATCAGAGTGCTCGTCCATTCCTTTATGATTTTTCTAGCGGTCATCTTTACGTATACATTGGTGAAAATTTGGATTGAGAAGCTGTCATTACTGCATTTCTATTTCATTTCTTCATTACTATATTTTACAACGATAACGGTCATTGATTTGGACAAAATTGTGGTCAAAGAAAATATCAATCGTTATGAGGTCAGCGGAAAAATTGATGTTCACTATCTGAACCAATTGTCGTCAACAGGTGTACTTGGATTAATTGAATTGTATGAAAGGGATAGGAATATCCCAGAGTTACAAACGATTTTGCTTGAGCGGCAGGAGGAAGCCCAATCAGAGAGCCATGCTTGGCAATCGTATAATCTAAAACGAACACAAGTAACGGTAAAATTACAGCATCTCCAACTAAATTAGGAAAGAAAAAGCATGCAGGTAATTTGCATGCTTTTTCCATTTTGTGAAACGATGTTTCGATTTTTTACTTCTAAATAAATTAGCAATATTGCAAAAATAATAATTAAATGGTAAAAAGGGAGTGGACTGAATTTTTTTCGGTCGAAAGGAAAGGTATACTTTCCTTTCAGGCATAAGTGCAACTACGCCTCTGTCTTTGCCCTAACGGGCTAGCCAATCGGCGAGTTTTCTTTAATAAAAAATGTGGGGGATGAGATGAAACGTTTACTACGCTTGCTTATTAGAATAATTTTGATTGTTTTTGGTTTTCTATTTATTTTTACGTTGCCATTAGTTTATGCGAGCGCCAATGATTCAGTACTTTTCGATTTTACGAACTATTGGGACGGTCTTACGTTAAATTTTCAATCTTTAACGCAAATGAATGATAGCAGCTACCTAGCGCTTTTTAATAAATTAGACATAGCTACTAGTTATCAGTACACGATGACGATCTTATTCGGGAGCCTTGCTGTAATCATTTTCCTAGCCATAGTCATCTCTATTTTGATTATGCTCACACCGGAAAAAGTAAGCAATCGCTTAAAAACCGGCATTAATTTTTTCGAGGCAGTGCCGGATTTACTAGTGATTTTTTTGTTTATGTTTTTTGTTATTACCCTTTATAAAACAACGGGATTAAAGTTTTTGCAGCTTTATGGGGTATTTGGTAACAAACCCTATTTTGTTCCAATCATGACCGTTTCATTTCTCCCGCTGTTCTTATTACTACAGTTCCTTGTTAAAGTCATAAACGAAGAACAAAATCAGCAATATGTACTCTACGCGAAAGCAAAAGGAATTGGCCGTTTAAGAATATTACTTGTACATATTATGAGAAACATTTTTCCGCTTTTACTATTGCAGCTAAGAACCATTGTTTGGGTATTACTATCCAATATTTATCTTGTTGAATTCTTGTTGAACATTAATGGCTTTACACAGCAATTTCAAAAGATCCTCATTATGGGCGGAGATTTCGCTTCACTCGTTGCTTGTTTACTGATGTTATCCATTCCGCTGTTGGCTATGGAAGCATTAGCATGGATTATTTCTAAGTTTATCAAAGGGAAAGAGGCAGTAAGTATATGAGAAACTATAAAAAGACAATTATTGGTTCAACCTTACTTCTTCTCCTACTATTACTAAGTATATTATATCCTTATTATGGACCAAAAGATTTTAATCATCAGGTTCTCGTGAAAGATGATCAAGGCGCTATAATTGGCCGGGCACCGTTTCCTCCTTCAGAAAATCATTTACTGGGAACTAATCGAAATGGTGAGGATATGCACTGGCTATTACTTTATGGTGCAAAATTTACATTAATAACGGCTTTTGGAATCGCTGTATTAAGAGTGTTTCTAGGTGGGCTCTTCGGTATATTTCTGTCCCTCTGGGCTCCGTTTTTAAAAAGTTACTTTAAGGACTTTTTTATAACTTTTCGCTATATACCGTCGATTCTTCTTGGAATTATGTTAATGTTCCCGATTGTCGGAGGGTTTTCGGATGTTCCCATTTCCACCATTGTCACCTATCAAATTATCATTCTCGTTTTTATTGGTTTTCCTTCGGTTACCCTGTTCGCCTCAGATGTAACGGACGAATTAGTAAAAACGTCATTTGTGCAAAGTTCATACTTAATGGGGGCAAGCAAACTGCATATTGTTAGGAAACATTTGCGGCCCTATATTGGCTCTTACGGTATTTTATTTACCGTTCAGCAGATTATTAGCACACTCCATATTACGATGCAGCTTGGGCTTTTTGGCATGTTTCTTGGAGGAAGGAACAGGGCCGGGATATTTGGCTATGATGATCCGGAAAAGCCGGCATCCTTATCCAATGAATGGGCCGGTTTAATTGGTCAAAATTTTAGCGATTTTATGCTTGCTCCATGGGCTATCTTGAGTCCGGTAATCGGATACTTTTTGGTGATCGTGATCATCAATTTAATTAAGAAGGAATTGGAAGAAAACTTAAATGGTTTCCAGGTTGTCAAAAAGAAACAAAAGCAGAGAAGGGGTGCACGGACTGAAGCCCGCTCCACAGCTAGACGCGGATTATTTGAATTTGTTCAGAAGCTTTAGATCGAGCTCAGTTTGATGCTCGGTTTTTTTTGTATATAAATAGGCTCTGTTATTATCCATGGTTGATTTTCGTGTAGGTATGAGAATTCATAGGCGGAGAATTTCCGGCTATTGACTATAGAGGAAGCTTAAGTAGCAGATATAAGCGGAGATATTCCGATTAACTGCTCTAAATAAGGCAAAATCCAACGATTTGGATAAGATAAACGGAAAAACTCCCTTTATTTTTAAGGATATAGGGGTGTTTCCTAATTTAACCGGAATTTTCCCGTTTATTTTTCAAACACTGTGAAATCAACATTCAGTT
This sequence comes from Neobacillus sp. NPDC058068, assembly GCF_042885335.1. NCBI lineage: Bacteria > Bacillati > Bacillota > Bacilli > Caryophanales > Bacillaceae > Neobacillus > Neobacillus sp. NPDC058068. The sequence goes on from NZ_JBHVSI010000025.1 coordinate 69,963, forward strand.
ATAACAGAGCCAATAAATAAAAAAAGACGTCTGAATTAACAGACGTCTTTTGCGTATTGAGGCGAAAAACCACACTCCACATAGTGCGCTCCATTAAGGAATGTTTCTCGACTTACACAACTCAGCTCATCGCTTGGTTATTATAACACGATGTCAATATAAAATACAAGAGAATTATTATTGAAGAAAACACTTGCCTATTATTTATTATTATCGTATATTCAAATAATCAGATATACAATAATAAAAAGATAAGAAGGGTGAATATGTTTTCTGACAAAAGGTTCCATCACTATTCCTTAAGTAGCCTGCCAAAGGATCTCCTTGCAGGGGTGATTGTTGGGGTCATCGCGATTCCTCTTGGAATGGCATTCGCGATTGCTTCAGGGGTAAAGCCAGAGTATGGAATCTATACGACCATTGTTGCCGGGATTCTCATCTCGTTATTTGGCGGCTCAAAGTATCAAATTGGCGGGCCGACCGGGGCATTCATTCCGATTCTGTTCGGGATTGTCATGACCTACGGTTATGAAAATTTACTCATTGCCGGGTTTATGGCGGGGATTATTCTCCTGTTAATGGGGATATTTAAACTAGGTTCCTTGATTAAATATATTCCCAGACCTGTTACAATTGGATTTACTACCGGAATAGCCGTCACGATTTTTACCGGTCAGTTAGCTAGTTTCCTAGGGTTAGAGGGAATGAAGAAGCATGAGGAATTTATTAGAAACATTCAGGAGATTTTTATCCACCTCAACACAACCAGCATTTTTAGTGTGTTAACAGCAGCAATTTGTTTAGGTACCGTGATCCTAACACCGAAAATTGCGCCGAAGGTTCCGGGACCGCTTATTGGTTTAATTGTTTCTACCCTAGTTGCAACCATGTTTTTTCCAACACAGGTGGCCACAATTGGATCTGCATATGGTGCAATCCCAAGTACCTTACCGCAAATCCATATCCCGAACATAAATATGGAGATAATTATTAAACTAATCAAGCCTGCCTTCATTATTGCCATGCTTGGCGGCATTGAATCGCTCCTTTCGGCAGTTGTGGCAGATGGGATGACGAATAGTAAGCATAACAGCAACAAGGAATTAGTCGGTCAGGGGATTGCCAACATGATTACGCCCTTATTTGGCGGAATTCCTGCGACCGGTGCGATTGCCCGGACAGCAACTAATATTAAGAATGGAGCCGTTTCACCTTTTTCGGGAATCATCCATGGGGTAGTGGTATTACTCGTCTTATTGTTTTTTGCACCCTATGCTTCCTATATTCCATTAGCAAGCATGGCACCCATCCTCATGGTAGTTGCCTGGAACATGAGTGAGCGAAAAGTATTTGCCCATATTTTAAAAACAAAATCAACCGACTCACTTGTGCTTGTCGTTACGTTTTTATTAACCGTTTTTGTCAATTTGACGATGGCCGTCCAAGTCGGTCTTATCATGTCTGCGATTCTGTTTGCCAAACGGATGAGTGATGTGATGGTTACAAAAAAGGCATTGCCCAACCCTGATACGAAACATGAGAAGGTGGAGACAGGCATGGTTACTGATACACATGACTGTCCACAAATCAGTATCTTTAATGTGGAAGGACCGCTATTTTTTGGAGCAGCGCTAACGTTTGAGGAAACCATTATGAAAACGATCAATTATCGTCCAAAAGTTCTGTTGCTAAGAATGGGGAGAGTTCCGTTTATTGATACAACCGGGGAAGCGAATTTAGCGCGGATTGTTCACCATTTTTCGAAAAATGGTATAGTATTGGTATCGGGTTTAAATCCACAGCCGGAAAGCGTTTTGCAAAAAACAGGCCTATACGAAGCGATTGGCAAGGAACATTTCTTTGAACACACCGGAGAGGCCATCCAATATGCACTATCGCAAATCAATAAAAATAAGTGCCTCGGCTGCAAACATTTTGCTTTCAGAGAATGCAAAAAACTAGCAGATGCGGAGGCTGTAGAAGGAAGCAGGAAAAAGCTTACAGCTACATTCTAGTTAAAAGTTAGGGTGATGATGAATTGAATTTGGAAATGCAGCAATTTAAAGCAGATTTTTTTAAAGCATTAGCACATCCATTAAGGATTAGAATTTTAGAGCTGCTAGCAGAAGGGGATAAGAATGTAAATGAAATTCAAACCCTTGTTGGCAGTGAAGGCTCGGCTGTTTCCCAGCAGCTGACGATATTAAGAGCGAAGAATATTGTCGCAGGAACGAAAGAAGGAAATAAAGTCATCTACACATTGAAAGACCCGATGATTATTGAATTATTAGCCGTAGCAAGGCAAATTTTTAACAATCATCTCGTGGATACAATCACGATATTGGATAAGTTTAAAGACGATGATGAGCTGACGACCGCGCCGAAGAATTAAAATCTTCGGTTTTTTCTATTTTTATTGTGAAAAAGTGTTTATTGTTATATTTTGGTAATTATCGTTAATTTGTAATATTTAGTCCGGCCATTTTCTAAAAATTAGAATAGTATTAAGGTAGTAGTACTAGATATAGAAATATTAGGAAGGTGATTGAATATGTATGATTTGGTCTTGCTTCATCCGCCTACGGTTTATGATTTCCGCAAAGAGATGCTGTTTACAGGACCAATTAGCGATGTCGTTCCGTCTTCACCTGTATTTGAAATGTACCCCATCGGGTTAACAAGCATCGGAGATTATCTTGAACGCTTTGGGTTAAAAGTGAAGATCATTAATATCGCTAATCGCATGCTGCTAAATCCCAATTTTGACGTTGAAAAGAAAATCAGAAAAATAAAGACAAAGGCGTTTGGCATTGATCTTCACTGGCTCCCGCATGCCCATGGCAGCGTGGAGTTGGCAAAAATCATAAAGAAGTATCACCCAGATACGCCCGTTATGTTTGGCGGACTTTCCAGCACTTATTTTCATAAGGAATTAATTGAGTATCCTTGCATCGATTTTGTTGTCCGCGGCGATACAACAGAAAAGCTAATTCTAATGTTGCTGAATAAGCTTGAAAATAAAACAAATGACAGTTTTTTCGATATCCCAAATTTAACTTGGAAACGCGGGGCTTCCTGTCATTATAACGAGATGACCTATGTACCTGACAGTCTGGATGAGTTTAATTTACCGGGCTACCGTTATATTATTCGCTCCGTTTTCAAGTATTTTAATCTGTTAGACCCATTGCCATATAAGGGGTGGCTCCAATACCCGAATACAGCTATCTTAACCTCTAAAGGCTGTACGTATAATTGTTTAATTTGCGGCGGCTCTAAAGATGCATATGAGCTAAACTGTAATCGAAAAAAACTGGTGATGCGCTCACCGAAGAAAATGTTAGAGGATATCGCATTAATTCAACGCTTCACCAGGGCACCGATTTTCCTTTTAAATGATATTAGGCAGGGCGGCAAAGAGTACGTGGATGAATTCTTAACCGGTTTAGAAAAGATGGACTTGAAGAACGAAATTGTTTTCGAATTGTTTAATTATGCAGATGAAGAATTTTTTAAGTGCCTTAACAAGGCCATGCCTAAATATAGTATTGAGCTTACGCTTGAATCGGCCGATGAAGATATTCGTAAATATAATGGCAAGCTTCCATGTACAAATGTTAAAGTAATCCAAATGCTCCAATATGCCTTAAAACATGATTGTGCTAAGATTGATTTATTCTTTATGACAGGAATACCTAACCAAGATTATCACAGTGCAATGCGGAATGTTGATTTTTGTGAAATTATTCACAAAGAGTGTGGTGAAGATCTGCGTATTTCGTATTTTGTTGCACCGCTTTCACCATTTCTCGATCCCGGCAGTCCGGCATTTGAACACCCGGAAAAATTTGGTTATAAAAAATTCTGCTATCAGCTTGAAGATTTCCGGGCGGCAATGAAACAGCCATCATGGAAATATATGCTCAGTTATGAAACGAACAAAATGACCAGAGAGGACATTGTTAGAGCCACCTACGATTCCGCCCTAAAATTAAATGAATTTAAATACAAAAATAACATCGTAACGAAGGATGTTCATGATGAGGTGGCTGTTAAAATTGAAAAATCAGTCGAATTCCTCAAGCGGCTCGATGAACTGGCGCTTCTACCGCATGATGAACAAAAGACGGAGATGGCAAAAATAAAAGATGAAATCGAACAAATCAATCGACACAGTATCTGTGGAAAAAATGAACTGAAATGGCAGGTTAAAAAGCTTTTTGCTGATTTTCCTTCGTTAACCTATATCGGCTTAGAATTATTAGTGAAGGACATTATTAAGGGAATAAAGTGTCGGCTGGGAAAAGTTGATCGGAATATCGCGGTAACTTCGATTTCCCAAAATGGAAAGGTCAAGGAATAATAATTAAAAAACAGCGATTTATCGGTAAATTTTGAATTCATCGACAATTATTTTTCTGCAAAATTCGACATAGTATTTTGAAAGGCTGCTCTCGAATCGTGATTAGGCGGTAATCCCCTCTCGAAATAGGGGGAGAATGTAGAATTCTGTAGGCTTTTGTCACTTTTTCCTCCCTTGACATTTTGGCAAAAAATATGATAAATTTTAATCAGCCGTTGCACGAGATATATTTATATTTTACTAGCTTGTTCAAAGTTTTAACCAATGTTTGGATAAGGAAATGAAGGTAAAGCTATCACGTTGTAATTTGGTGAATTTACACATGGCTTAAGTGTAAGCCAATAGGAGGATTTTTTCACATGAAAAACGGTAAAGTTAAATGGTTTAACTCAGAAAAAGGTTTCGGATTCATCGAAGCAGAAGACGGTAACGATGTATTCGTACACTATTCTGCCATCCAAACAGAAGGTTTCAAAACTTTAGAAGAAGGTCAAGAAGTATCTTTCGAAGTAGTTGAAGGAGCTCGTGGACCACAAGCTGCTAACGTAACTAAAAAGTAATTATAAAAAAACTAATGACAACAGCCCGGACTTTTGTGCCGGGCTGTTTTTTGTTGTCAAAAAACAAAATTCCATGCAATTTCCAAATCCTTTCATATTAGTATTTTGTTATAATGATAGTATTGAAAAAAACTGGGGTGAAGTAGATGAAATTTATCCATACCGCTGATTGGCATTTAGGCAAATTAGTCCATGGTGTTTATATGACGGAGAATCAACGGGAAGCACTTGAGCAGTTTGTGGCAATCGTCGCTGAAGAGAAGCCGGATGCAGTGGTTATTGCCGGTGATCTATACGACCGTTCCGTACCGCCAACGGAGGCTGTTGAGTTACTAGATGAAATTCTTTTTAAAATCAATGTCGAGTTAAAAACGCCAATTGTCGCAATCGCCGGAAATCATGATAGTGCAGAAAGACTCTCGTTTGGAAGCTCGTGGTATAAACATAGTCAATTCTATTTATCAGGAAAAATAACCAACAGCTTTAAGCCGGTGCAAATTAATGGCGTGAATTTCTATCTAGTACCATTTGCAGAGCCAGGCCTCGTCCGCCAGCTGCTTGAGGATGAATCGATTCACTCACATCAGGATGCGATGAAGGCAATGATTGGCAAGATGGAAGAAACGATTAATCCGAATGAACCGAATGTTTTAGTTGGACATGCATTTGTCTTAGGCGGTCAAACCTCTGATTCTGAACGGGTTTTATCCGTAGGAGGGTCGGGGTGTGTGGGTGCCGAATTGTTTGAACCGTTTTCCTATACCGCACTTGGCCACCTGCACAGTCCCGATGCTATTAATCATGATAGAGTGAAATATTCTGGTTCTCTCTTAAAATATTCTTTTTCCGAAGCCAAACAACGAAAATCGATTTCGATTATTGAAATGAATGAAAAAGGAGATTTTACCCATCGGTACCGTTCGCTCACACCAAAGCATGATATGCGAGAGTTAGAAGGGCATTTGGCAGAATTGCTTGATCCGCAATTTTACGAAAAAGAACGCATTGATGATTATTTAAAAATCACCTTGTTGGATGAGGGAGCATTGATTGATCCGATTAATAAATTGCGGCAAATATACCCGAATGTCCTCCACCTAGACCGGAAAATTGATCTGACCGATTTGAAGAAGAAACAATCCTTTAACGCTATTCGTAATGAAAAGAAGTCTGAGATTGAGTTGTTCGAACTATTTTACACAGAAATGACCACATCCGAATTTACGCTTGATAAAAAGGAAGCAATGGCTGGGGTGATTGAAAAAGTGCTAAGAGAGGATGGGGCGAGATGAAACCGTTAAAACTGACGATGCAGGCATTTGGTCCTTATGCAGGCAGTGAATCAATTGATTTTACCGAGCTCGGCAACCGGACGATGTTTGTGATTTCCGGAAAAACCGGTTCCGGGAAAACAACGATATTCGATGCGATTAGTTATGCGATATATGGAAAAGCGAGCGGGGAGGATCGCAATGGCCCTGAGCTCCGCAGCCAATTTGCCGCTGAGGGTCTGTTAACGGAGGTATCCCTTGATTTTTCACTTCGTAATAAGGTGTACTCGATTACCAGGTCGCCCCAGCAGCTGAAGAAGAAGGACAAGGGGGAAGGTTATACCCAGCTTGGAGCAAAAGCAGAATTATATAGCTGGGGTCCTGATGGCGAGAAAAAACTGATTGCTTCTAAAATCAGTGATGTCGAGGAAAAAATTAAGGAAATCATTCTGATAGATGCCAACCAATTCCGGCAGATATTGATGATTCCCCAAGGGGAATTCCGCAAGCTGTTAACCTCTGACAGCAAGGACAAAGAAGTCATCCTGCAGCGGCTGTTCCATACTCAGCTTTATAAAATGGTCGAAGAAAAGCTGAAGCTGGAAGCGACGGAGCTGAAAAGGTCTGTTGAGGACCAAATGCAGGCGCGAAATGAAGCGATTCGCCGCATTCAAGCAGTGACAAACAAAGAACTCCATGATTACCTTGAAGCGGGCAGCGTAAATGACACCATCATCATGCCGCTTTTACAAACCGAAATAGCAGGTATGGGTGAATTGCTCGAACAACTGGACAGCCAATTAAAAGCCAAAGTTCTTGAGCAAGACCGGTTTAAGGGTCAGCTTTTTGAAGCAGAAGCGATTTTGAAACAAATGCAAACGAAAGAGCAATTGAAGGAGAAAAAAGTCCAGCTCGAATCCCAGAAAGATTTATTTGCAGAAAAAGAAAAGCAGGTTCAAAGAGCGCAAAAAGCGGCTTTATTAGCTAAGCAGGAGGAACTTTGCCATCGCTTAAAGCGCGATGCAGACCAGATGGAGGCAAATGTGAAGTCGCTCCAAGTGAAAATTGCAAGCTTGAACGGGCTTGCTTCACAGCACGAAGAGACGCTGCAAAAAGAGCTTGAACGGGAAGGCGAGCGGCAGACAGCCCTAGATGAGGCGAATCGGTTGGCCAATATGAAAGACGATGTCTATTCATACGCTGCATTAGTAAAAGAGACGGCATTGAAGGGAGCATTTTTAAAAACGGCCAAGGAAAAGCTGCAATCTTCTGAAAGAAATGTGGAACAAAATGAAGAAATGGTGAAATCCCTTCTTCAGCAAAAGTCCGAGATTGAAAAGGGGCAGCTGACCTATTTAGAAAATGAAAGGCAAGTTGAAAAACTCCAAGCGGAGCTAGACCGCTTTGAAAAATTTGAAAAAGTCCACGGACGACTGCAAACGGCCGTGCAAAATCTTAAAGTAATAACCGGCCGCTATGAAAATACGGCTGCGAGATTTATGGATGCAAAGGCACTTGTTGAGGACATGGAGCGAAAATGGCTCCATGGTCAGGCCTCATTGTTAGCTTCAAGACTTCATGACGGGGAAGCTTGCCCAGTATGCGGTTCCGAGCACCATCCAACGCCTGCTTTACAGCATGATGGCAGCATGCCGAACGAAGAAGATTTGAAGGCAGCAAAGGAGCAGCTTAACAAATGGGAAAAGGAAAAGGCTGCAGATGAGGCGAAGCTTTATCAAGGTCAATCAGCCGTACGAACGCAACAGGAAGCCGTTGCTGAAATGCTTGTTGAAATTCGTACTTATCGGGCTGATTTTAATGAAACGGATTTAACCTATGTGAAATCAGAAGTTGTTACGGCAAAAAATTCGCTTATTCTATTGCAAACGAACCTTGCCAAGCAGATTAACCAGCTTGGGCAAGTGAAAATAGACCTGGAAAAAAGGGAATCCGAAAAAGCTGCGTTACAAAGCGCGATTCAGCAATTAGCCGCAGATGTGACGGATCTAACGGTGCAATACACCGAAAAGAAAACGAATTTGACGAGAATGATAAACGTCATTCCTGAAAATCTGCGGTCGGAAGCGGAATACGAAAAAGCACTAACCACTGCACAAAACCGCCATGAACAGCTTGTCAAACAGCTTGAAGTGGCCCAGCAGCATTTACAAGCGGTCAAAGAAAAACTTTCAAATGAGACTGCAAGACTAGTAGATGCTGAAAAGCACTTTGCCGGTAAGCAACAGGAACTTGACACAGAACGTGAAATCTTTAAAAATAAGCTGTCCGAGCAGGGCTTTGAAAAATATGGTCTCTATGCTGCTTCTAAACGGACTGAAGACGAGATTCGCAGTCTTGAAGCTGGTATCCGCACTTATCGCGAAGAATTACGTTCGGTTTCGGACCGACTGGAGGAATTAACAGAACTATTAGCAGATGTGAAAACCCCCGATGTCGAGGGATTAAAGCTCGAACTTGCAAAGCTGACTAGCGAAATCGAGGGATTAACTCAGCAGCGCACAGATCTATTCGTTAAGAGACGGGATAATGAAGAAATTTATACTCGTGTGGAAAGTTTGAATGAGCAGATGAAGGTTCTCGAAGAAAGGTACAAGTTAATTGGTCACCTGTACGAAATCGCTAAGGGGCAAAATAACTTCCGGATTACCTTTGAACGTTATGTCCTTGCTGCCTTCTTAGATGATATTTTACGAGAAGCCAATGTGCGCTTACGAAAAATGACCTCAGGGCGTTTTCAATTGCTGCGAAAAACAGACCGTGCCAAAGGAAATGCCCAGAGCGGTTTAGAATTGCTCGTATTTGACCAATATACGGGTCAGGAACGCCATGTCAAAACGTTATCGGGCGGGGAGAGTTTCAAAGCTTCATTATCTCTGGCTTTGGGACTAGCAGATGTGGTGCAAAATTATGCCGGCGGAGTATCTTTGGAAACGATGTTTATTGATGAGGGATTCGGTACGCTGGATCCTGAATCATTAGACCAAGCGATTGAAGCATTAATGGATATCCAAAGCAGCGGGCGTTTGGTAGGGATTATTTCACACGTTCCGGAACTAAAAGAACGGATCGATGTGCGGCTTGAAGTCATTGCCGATCAGACCGGGAGCAGGACGGAATTTATGTTTACGAATTAGGAAATTGGCGGAATAAGAGTATGTCCCAAAATGGATTTTTTTGGGGCATACTCTTTAATTTTTACTCATATTGTTGCTTTTTATGATTCGCTTATAGACTGCTTAAAATTCGCTGATAGAACTCTCAAATTCGCCGATAGAACCACCAAATTTGATAAATAGACGGAAAAATTCCGCTTAATGAGTAATTATGAATAAAAAATGCTTAAATAGACGGAAATATTCCGCCTATTGACTTGAAAAATTCGAAAATGGGAGATTTTGCTTGGCATAATCGGAAAATCTCCCCTTATTTACCCAGAAACGAGCTCCATTCTGCATTTAACCGGAAAATTTCCGCTTATTTTACTTTCAAGTGTTACTCCAATTCCTCCGCCAGTGCCCGTCCCGCCTGTCTTCCAGTAAACAAACAGCCTCCCACGAAAGTTCCTTCTAGTGAACGATAGCCGTGAATCCCGCCTCCGCCAAACCCGGAAACCTCGCCGGCAGCATATAGACCGGGGACAGGATTTCCAGTTGGGTCTAATACTCTGCCAGATAAATCGGTTTGCAGTCCGCCAAGCGTCTTACGACTAACGATATTCAAGCGAACAGCGATTAAAGGGCCCATCTTTGGATCGAGAATCTTGTGTGGTGACGCCACTCTTATCAGTTTGTCACCGAGATATTTTCGGGCGCCGCGAATGGCAGTGATTTGCAGGTCCTTTGTGAATTTATTATCCATTTCCCGGTCTCGTGCAAGAATTTGACGCTCAATCTCATCAAAGTTGAGCAAGTTTTCACCAGTAAGCTTGTTCATTCCTGCAACAAGTTCAGTCAATGTGTTTGCGATCACAAAATCCTCGCCTTTATCCATGAACGCTTTAACAGGTGCAGTGGGTCCAGGAAGTACGCGAGAGAGTACTTGTTTAATACTTTTGCCTGTCAAATCAGGATTTTGCTCTGAACCGGATAAGGCAAACTCTTTTTCAATGATTTTCTGTGTCAAGATGAACCAAGAATAATCGTAGCCAGTCGCTTGAATCGCGGCAAGGGTTCCTAACGTGTCAAATCCCGGGAAGTTTGGTGCCGGGAAACGCTTTCCTTTTGCATCTAGCCAAATGGATGAAGGTCCAGGAAGAATCCGGATACCGTGCATCGGCCACACCGGCCCCCAATTTTTAATGCCTTCTGTATAATGCCACATCCGATCGCGATTGACGATTCGGCCGCCAGCTTGTTCTGTAATTGCCAGCATTCTTCCATCAACATGCTCTGGCACCCCGGATATCATATGTTTGGGTGCAACACCGAGCCGAGATGGCCAATTTTTTTTGATAAGTTCGTGATTGCCGCCAATGCCGCCGCTGGTTACCATCACAGCTTGCGAATGAAACTCGAAATCTCCAATCTTCTCGCGAGAACTAGCTTCTCCCCGCGCGACTGAACTTGGAACGAGAATATCACCACTGACTCCGATAACGGCACCATTTTCGGTGATTAATTGATTGACACGGTTTCTTGGACGATAGTCGACAAGACCTTGTTCCATTGCCTTCCTGACCCGATCCTCAAATGGTTTGACAATGCCGGGACCTGTTCCCCAGACGATGTGAAATCGGGGCACGGAGTTGCCATGGCCATCAGCGAGATAGCCGCCACGCTCCGCCCAGCCAACCACAGGGAAAAAACGAACGCCCATATTATATAACCATTCGCGTTTTTCACCAGCAGCGAAATCAACATATGCTTGCCCCCACTTTTTACCCCAATAATCCTCATCATCTTCCCTGTCAAACCCCGCCGATCCTAACCAGTCCTGCCAGGCAAGCTCATGGGAATCCTTTATTCCCATTCTTCTTTGTTCGGGTGAATCGACTAGAAATAACCCTCCGAACGACCACCAGGCCTGTCCGCCAAGAGAGGCTTCAGGCTCCTGGTCTAAAAGGAGAACTCTCTTTCCCGCATCTGCGAGCTCAGCTGTTGCAACTAAGCCAGCAAGCCCAGCCCCAACCACAATCACATCAAATCTCAAATTTTATTCCTCCTTATTGGGCGAGTAGGAATTTCCAGAAATGCCAATATTCACAATTATAACACAATTAATTTTGCTGTTATATGCAATTGATTAAACACTTGTCTACCACATTAAAAGCTACTAACAAAATTTCATAATTTTAGTAAAGGGTGGATTGAATAATATGTCACGCTGTGATATAGTCGCAGTGTGACATATTTATCTGTGACATAATTTATTAAATCAGACTTGTGAGGTGATGATTTTGGAGATTGAAAAGGTCTTGAAAAAGTATGTCCCGATGACAGAAACGGCGTTCTATATCCTCCTTTCCTTAACCGAACCGCGCCATGGATACGGAATTGTTAAGCATGTTGAGGAGATCACTAACTCAAGAATTCAACTGGGATCGGGTACGGTGTACGGTACATTAACAAAAATGCAGAAGGATGGGATTATCACTGTCTTCGCCGATGAGGAAAGAAAAACAGTTTACGAAGTAACTGAGATTGGAAAAGAATTAATCATCTCTGAAATTAATAGACTTAAAGAGCTGCATCAGAATGCGTTGAAATTTGAGGGGGATTTTTTATGATTAAAAAAGTAATGAGACCATTCTGGAGCTATGATGTTCAAAAAACGGAAAAATGGCTCTCGTCTATGGCGGAAAATGGTTATCTTTTAGTAAAGATCAATCGAGTAACTCGGTGCTTTTTCTTTCTACAAGCCGAACCTAAAAAGTTAACCTACCGAATCGGCTACGATAAAATGCAGGGGGAGTCACTTTCGAGAGGGTTATTAGCCGAGGGATGGACAAAGGTTTTGCGGACTGGGCATTGGTTTGTAACATCAAATGAAAAGCCGATGGAGCAAATTAAGACTTCCTCCGTTCGAGAAGGCATTATCAAACATAATCGAATTATCATGTATATTTTCGGCGGTATAGTCGGTTATTTTTCAATTGCGGCGATGTTTTTTCTGAGTATATTTGGAATGATTTTCTTTTCTTCAGATTCTCAGGTAGAAGTGGAAGATAGCCCCTATTGGATTTTTACGTATTTGTATTTTGGTGCTGTAATTGCTATTTTCGTCCTTGCACTTTATTCTGTGATAAAAATTCATAGGACCAATAAAAATTTAATTAAAGAAAAGACAGCCAGGGATGATCTGCACAATGGATTTCAGACTGAGGGCAAACCTAGCAAAGCGGAAGAAAAGCAGTTGAAGCGTTCAGGGCAACTGATTGTGAAAAGAAAGCTTGGCTGGATGTATGCCCCAGATAAGCTTGAGTACTGGCTCGAGGAAATGGAAGAACAAGGATATTATCTCTACCGTGTCAGCAAAACAGGAACGGTCTTTCATTTTTTAATTGGACGTCCACGGAAAGTAAGTTACTGTGCGGATTACCAAAACATTGCGGATGAAAGCTACTTCGATATTCATAGAGAAGCGGGCTGGAAAAGTGTGTTCAAGTCCTTGGGATCATTACAAAAATGGTCCATTTGGAGCCGTGAATATTCAGAGGGCGAAGAACGGCCGCAAATCTACAGCGACAAAACCAATCAATTAAAACATGCAAGAAAGATTGCAATCGCCTATTCATGTCTTTTTCTTCCGTTAATTATTGCCTATCTATTAAATCTAGGCATAGGATTCGATTTGGTCATTCATAACAAAGTGGATAAAATGCGGATTATAACTTTGATAATCATGGTGATTGCTATCCTATCATTTGGTTCTTACACGATTAGAACATGGCTTTATTACTATCGCTTAAAAAAACGGTATGACTACGATTTGTAACACAAGGTAGGGCTAGACCTAGTGACCCTCTTTATTTAAAATAAAATTAAAAAGCGGGGCGATACGTTTGGGGAGAATTTATATTTTCGTTTTTGTTCTTTTGCTTTGTTTACCGGTATTTAGTTCACGAGCCTTTGCGACAAGTTGGGTTTTGTTAGATCCACAGGAAGTTGTTGATCGGGCTGAAGTGATAGTTCTTGGAAAATATGATTTTAGCAGTAATCCTGTTTCGGGGAAGGTCCCATTTCATGGCTTGGATTTTAAGGTTTCTAAGGTTATTAAAGGTCAAAATATCCAGCCTACAATTATTGCTAGAATCGATGGTAACGATAATGGCTGGGTGGATGATTTCCAAAAGCAGGGTGGAGAATTACTATTATTTTTAGAAAAAAAGGATTCTACGTTTCTTACCCCAGTGGGAGGAACAAACGGGATGATTCAAGTTATGAATGGCAAGGTAGACGACCAGAGCGAGAGCGTCAGAGCTTTTTATGAGAAGTTCCTTCAAGAGGAACAAAAAACGATAGTAAATACTGAGCAAAAAGTAAGAGCAGTCACGGATGTAAATCAGCAAAGTAAGGAAAAAGATCAATCTTTTTTAATACCCATTATTTTTTCACTAGCTGCTGTATTGGTCCTTATCGCAGGTGTTACCTTTACTAGGAGAAAAACGTAATGTGGCTTAAAGGGGTGTGAATTATATTCAAGAGGTAATTGAAGTAATTATCATATTTGGTCTAATTGGGGTTGTGGTACGTTTTGTTATTTTTCGGCAATTGGAAATAACAGATAAGAATACAGTTTCTTTCGATAAAAATAGTAATGCGGTTGTTAGTTTTCCGAGTATTTTGATGTGGCTAGGGTTACCAATCACAATATTTTCCGTAATAGGACCATTTGGACATATTCTTTTCCCTAAAATTTTTGATAAAGAACCAATAGTTGAAAATTTATTATTATCTTCTCCAATGGTTCTATTAGGATTGTTTTCAAGTATGTCTGGTTTGTTCTGGAATATACAGATAGATAAAGATTCTGACTATTTTATTTATAGAACCACATTTGGTCGTACATACAAAATATACTATAATGAGATTTCGTACTTCAAAACATGGAAACATTTATTATTGTTTAAGTACAAGAGGAAATTCTTTTTTGTCAGTCCTGACGCAATAAATTATCATTTTTTTCTACAAATGCTTATTCGGAAAGATGTTAAAAAAATTTTTAGGCGTGTATAGATTTGTACTTACATGAAAGCATTACTAGAATTTTATAATTTACAGCGATGTTTGTGAAAAATTGGTCTCGGTACTTAAATTAACGTGGGCGTTGATCCAAGAAGGATTAACGCTTATTTTAAGAATTAACGCTTATTTTTGTGGGAATTCTTCAACAACAGTCAGTTTAATGGAAGAATCGACTGTAGCTCTTATTAAACAATCGGGCCAGATTGCTGAAGATCATTTTAAATAAATACTGGATATTTATGTTAAAATATAGAAAAGATTGTGAAATATTGTACTTTAACTAAAGGGGCAGGATAGCATTCCTGTAGATCGTTAAATATCAGGTTTGAAAAAAATAGAGCCCCTCAGTAAGATACGAGTATAGAGACCAATCTAAACTCAGTGTCTT
>NZ_JBHVSI010000026.1:0-78306 GCF_042885335.1 Neobacillus sp. NPDC058068
GGTCTCACCTGTCCCGCTGCTCCCGCAGGAGTCTCGCGCCTTCCACTCCAATCAACATTGTGCTCAAAATCAACAATGTTCTTTAACACAGCCAATAATTAAAAAAGGATTCACACATTTTCCACAAAGTGAAATTATATTTTAAAAATATTGAATATTCTTATAAGTATGGTAACATAATTTTGACAGCGTTTCATTTTATAATGACTAGGGGGGAAGAGTTTGTCGACTTTATTGAATGTTACGATTGGTGAATTATTAGAAAAAAAGGCAGATTTGCATCCATATCATGAAGCGGTGATTTATTCAGACCGTAATTTACGCCTAACTTATCGTGAATTTGATGATATTTGCCGCAGGGCCGCAAAAGGTTTTATCAAATTAGGAATTGATAAAGGAGAACATCTTGCAGCTTGGTCGACAAATACGCCAGAATGGCTAATCACCCAATTTGCGACCGGGAAGATGGGGGCAGTCCTTGTGACAGTGAACACGAATTATCGCACAGCTGAACTGGAATATCTGTTAGAGCAATCAGATGCCACCACAATCATATTAATGGATACCTGGAAAGATTCATCTTATATCGAGATGCTCAATGAGATTGTACCGGAATTAAAAGATGCTGAGCCTGGTAAATTGAAAAGCAGCCGTTTGCCCTTTTTAAAAAATGTCATCGTCCTTGGGGATCAAAAATATCCGGGAACCTATTGCTGGGATGACATTTTAAAACTTGGCGAAACCGTTACAGATGAGGAATTAAATGAACGAATGACAACTCTCGACCCGGAGGATGTCATAAATATGCAGTACACCTCAGGAACAACCGGGTTCCCAAAAGGAGTAATGCTCACCCATAACAATATTGTCAATAATGGATTTAATATTGCAGGCTGTATGGAGCTGAAAACAGAGGACAGGCTTTGTATTCCTGTACCGTTTTTCCATTGCTTCGGCTGTGTTCTCGGAACCATGGCCTGTGTATCTGTTGGTGCCACAATGGTTCCGGTTCAAGAATTCAATCCAAAAAGAGTTTTGCAAACCGTTCAGGATGAAAAATGTACAGGGCTTCACGGCGTTCCTACGATGTTCATAGCCGAATTAAATGATCCTGATTTTGAAAAGTATGATTTATCCACGCTTAGGACAGGAATTATGGCGGGATCGAATTGTCCAATAGAGGTGATGAAAGCAGTTATCGAAAAGATGGGAGCCGCCGAAATAACAATCGCATATGGGCAAACAGAATCATCACCAGTTATCACACAAACAAGAACTGATGACCCGATTGAATTACGTGTTGAAACGGTAGGTAAGGCACTTCCGAATGTTGAAGTGAAAATTGTTGAGCCTGGGACGAGCAAGGAAGTAGTTCGGGGCATACAGGGAGAGTTATGTACAAAAGGTTACCATGTTATGAAGGGGTATTATAAAAATCCTGAGGCCACAAAGGAAGCCATCGATAAAGACGGCTGGCTCCATACAGGCGATTTAGCTGTAATGGACGAAAATGGCTATTGCAAAATTACCGGTCGCCTGAAAGATATGATTATCAGGGGAGGGGAAAATATTTATCCGCGTGAAATTGAAGAATTTCTCTATTCCTATCCAAAAATTCTTGATATCCAGATAGTTGGTGTTCCGAATGAAGTTTATGGGGAGGAGGTAATGGCTTGGATTATTTTAAAAGAGGGGGAATCGGCCACTGTAGAAGAAATTCAGGAATATTGTAAAGGGAAGATTTCCAAACATAAAATTCCGCGTTACATAAATTTTACTGATTCCTATCCAATGACTGCATCTGGGAAAATCCAGAAATTCCGCCTTAGGGAACAATCTGTAGAAAGTGTCAAAAATTAAAACGATTTCAAAAGTCGAAGAAAACGATATTGTTGCGCTGCATTGCTCCAATTGATTATACTAATAATTGGACAATGACCGAAAGGAACGGTGGCAGTAATGATTCATTTATCTTGGCGTGATCGGGAAACAGTTAAGAAAGTAAAATGTGTTCATACGGATGCAAAAAAATATCTTGTCAGTAATACCTTAACGGCAGGGAATTACTATGATGTGAAAAATGAAACAGAAGAGTTTTATTACCTTATCGACAATACCGGAAAAATTGGCGGCTTTTACAAAGAATATTTCCAAGACGCCTAAACCCAAAAAATGCCTGGCTAAAACAGCCAGGCATTTTTTAAATTAAATTTGCCGTTATCTTGCGTTAGGAAACACCCTGCGGATGGTATCAGTAAACTGGTTAAAGAATCCGGAGATTGGTCTGCCATTGCGAATATCGCCTGCATAGTTATTCATTCGATCATAGAAATCTGGGTTAACGGATACATAAACATTGTCAATATCCCGATCGACTGATTTAACTGCACGGGAAATTTTATCTTCAATAGTTGATGTCATTTCATTTCGAGATGAACGGTCCAACCTAGCAGCAACGTAAGCGTTATTTTCGGTAACGATGACATTTGCTCGGTCCACTTCAGGTAAATCCGCTACCTTATCTGCTGCCTTGTCAGCCACTCTCATTTTTGATTGATTGTTTCCAACGTTGTTTCGATCATTACGTACATTTCTTACATTGGTACGATCCATATTCCGATCAAGTCTTGTGTCACTTGTATCAATACCCGTTACCGCAGGTCCGCCGGGATAATTAGGGTTGGTGTAATTTACCCTAGTCGGTTCTGTTGCAATCCGGTTGCGAGCAACATTATCATTTACATTATTCCGTGCGCAACCGGATAAATAAAGACTAAAGATGAGGGTTGATATGACGAATAAACTTTTTTTCATGTTGTTTTAACACTCCTTTTGTCTTAGTGGTACAACATTAGGATTCCAAATTTGAATTAAACTATCCTTACAAACAAAATGGAAAAAAATAAAAATGGTTGTTAAAATGATTTGCCCTTTGCGGCCTCATAATTGGAAGAAGAAAATAAAAAGAAGCGCTCAAATTGCGCTTCTTTTTTGTCCATTTATTTTTGCTTCACCGGTATTACTTCCGGTTTTTTCGTTTGATAAAGTTTTCTGCTTATCAGTGTTTGAACAGTCAAGAATATTCCACCCACTACCCAATAAAGCGGCAGGGCTGCTGGAGCGCTAAATGAAAACATGACAATCATTAATGGAGAAAGCAAACCCATGTACTTCATTTGCTGCTGCTGTGCTGTTGGCATATTAGATTGTGAAACCTTAAATTGAAAATAATAAATAATCCCGGCAATTATGGTAATCACTATATCAGGATGTCCAAGGCTAAACCATAAGAATTTATGGTGTGCAATCTCTTGAGATCCGCGAATCGCATAATAGAAGGCAGTTAGAATTGGCATTTGAATCAGCAGTGGTAAACAGCCCATATTTAATGGATTTACACCATGCTTTTTATACAAACCCATCATTTCAGCTTGAAGCTCTTGCTTTTTCTTTGGATCTTTTTCGGACTTCATTTTCTTTTGAATAGCATCCATTTCAGGCTTTAGAACATCCATTTTCTCTTTCATGCCCATTTGGTTTTTATACTGTTTTAGCATTAATGGCATTAAGATAAGTCTGATTATTACTGTCACAAGGATAATAGCTAACCCATAGCTTCCGTTAAATAATTCAGCAACAGTTCTAATGAAAATCCATAACGGGTGAACAAGGAAATCGTGGAAAAAATTTCCGTTTGTCCCGCTGGGATCTTGTGAAGAGCATCCAGAAAGCAATAAGGTTGTTAACGATAAAAGAGCGATTAGTATAAGTGAAGAACGTTTTGTTTTCATATTTCCTCCTAAAATGTGTATAAATTGTTAAGTAAGAAGGAAGGAAATAGGTTCTTCGGAATCATCTTGAGAATATTCTTTTTTGCGAATAAATTTTACAATTCTAATGAGAATAAAACTGCCATTTAAACAGCTTTTTTTCTTATAAAAAAACAATGGATGAATAATTTTTGTGTTCGCAGGATTTGATATGGAGCCAATAAATGAATATTCCACACCCCATGCCAATAAAAATTTCAGTATTAAACCAAAGTAAATACTGATATAAAGAGCATTCAGGGTATTAATATCCGAATGATCGATAAGTAACTGAAACAAAAATTATCACCTCATTTGTGTAACCAATGATATGAGTATATAGGAGAATAGCTAAATAATCAATTTAAACTATAGCAAAATACCAGTGTTTGAAAACTTTACTAAAAGTGAAATAGGCATCGATAAACAGCAACACCGGTTCCATTTGGAAGCGGTGTTCATTAAATAACGTTATTTTTCTAGTATTGGCTTATTCCAATGTGCAGTCAGCATGTGATAAGCGAATTCCACTTTATCTTCAGATGGCGGCTCGACATCCTTTAATGGATATTCAAGACCAAGTGCTTCCCATTTATAGACCCCAAGTTTGTGATAGGGGAGAATCTCAATCTTTTCGACATTTTCCAGCGTTCCAATGAATTCACCCAGCTTTTGCAGGTCTTCAGGATCATCGCTTACAGTTGGCACCAATACATGACGGACCCAAATTGGTATATGTCGATCTGATAAAAAATTTGCAAATTCAAGGATATGATCATTTGCCATTCCGGTTAGTTGGATATGCTTTTTACGGTTGATATGTTTTAAATCAAGCAGGATTAGGTCAGTGTACTGCAAGAGTTCCTCAAGCTGCTCAATGAAAAGCTTAGAGTGAGAGAAACAGCCCCCTGAAGAATCAATGGTTGTATGAATCCCTTTTCGTTTACATTCTTTAAATAATTCAATCAGAAAAGGTATTTGCAATAACGGTTCACCGCCGCTTACCGTAATCCCGCCTTTAGAAGCTTGAATGAAAGGGAGATAGCTCATCAAATCATTCATGATTTCGGAAACGGTCATTTGTTTTCCCGAGCCGATTTCCCAGGTATCTGCATTATGGCAAAACTGGCAGCGTAAAAGGCAGCCTTGTGTAAAAACAATATAACGAATCCCTGGTCCGTCGACTGTCCCTAATGTTTCTATGGAATGAATATTTCCGTTCATGATGATATTCCCCTTTCATTTATCGGAAGGGAGCTCCTCGAAAAAGGGCCCCTTCTTAAACTGCTATTTACAATGATTCATGGAAAGTTCTGTTGATGACGTCAAGCTGCTGTTCTTTTGTTAGTTTAATAAAGTTTACTGCATAGCCAGAAACACGAATTGTTAATTGTGGATATTGTTCAGGATGTTCCATTGCATCAATTAATGTTTCTCGATTAAAGACGTTTACGTTAAGGTGATGTCCAGTTTTTATGGCATAGCCATCCAAGATGGAGACTAAGTTGCGAATTTGTGTCTTTTCTTCTTTGCCCAGCGCCTTAGGGACGATCGAGAAAGTATTGGATATACCATCCAAGCAAAAGCTGTAAGGAAGTTTAGCAACAGAAGATAGGGAAGCTAATGTTCCTTTCGTATCACGGCCATGCATTGGGTTTGCACCTGGTGCAAACGGCTCTCCGGCGCGGCGGCCATCAGGCGTATTACCGGTTTTCTTACCATAAACAACGTTTGAAGTGATGGTTAATACTGATAATGTGTGAACAGAATTGCGATACGTTCCATGTTTGCGTAATTTTTTCATGAAGGTTTCAACAATTTCTACGGCGATGCTGTCAACACGGTCATCATTGTTGCCGTATTTAGGATAGTCACCGGCTGTTTCAAAATCTACAGCCAAACCATTTTCATCACGAATCACTTTTACTTCACCATATTTAATTGCACTAAGGGAATCAGCGACAACGCTTAAGCCGGCAATTCCTGTTGCCATTGTACGAAGTATTTCTGTATCATGCAGAGCCATCTCAATTCTTTCATAGCTGTATTTATCGTGCATATAATGGATGACGTTCAAGGTGTTAATGTAGAGACCTGCAAGCCATTCCATCATTTGATCAAATTTTTCCATGACTTCCTCATAATTCAATACTTCTTTTGTAATTGGCTGATATTGTGGACCAACCTGAATCTTTAACTTTTCATCGACGCCGCCGTTGATAGCGTAGAGAAGGGCTTTGGCAAGGTTTGCACGAGCACCGAAGAACTGCATTTGCTTACCGATCTCCATTGCGGATACACAGCAGGCAATTCCGTAATCATCGCCATATTCAGGGCGCATAATATCGTCATTTTCGTATTGAATCGAACTTGTTTTAATCGACATATTCGCACAGTATTTTTTAAAGTTTTCAGGCAGCTGCGGCGACCATAGAACAGTTAAGTTTGGTTCTGGTGCAGGTCCTAAATTATCTAATGTATGAAGGAAACGGAATGAGTTCTTGGTAACAAGAGCACGTCCATCCAAAGACATTCCGCCAATTGATTCTGTTACCCATGTTGGGTCGCCGCTAAATAATTCATTATAATCCGGTGTTCGGGCGAATTTCACAAGGCGCAGCTTCATGACAAAGTGGTCGACAATTTCTTGTGCTTCCGCTTCAGTTAATGTACCATTTTGCAAATCTCTTTCGATATAAATGTCAAGGAAGGTAGATACACGTCCAAGGCTCATTGCGGCGCCGTTTTGCTCTTTGATCGCTGCTAAATAACCTAAGTATAACCATTGAAATGCCTCTTGGGCCGTTTCAGCAGGGCGTGAAATATCAAATCCATAGCTTGTGCCAAGCTCTTTCAATTCTTTAAGTGCGCGAAGTTGTTCAGCCATCTCCTCGCGTAACCGGATATTTTCTTCTGACATAACTTTGCTTGTATTTCGATAATCCTGTTGTTTTTCTTTGATTAAGAAATCGACACCATATAAAGCAACCCGACGATAATCGCCGATAATCCGGCCACGGCCATAGGCATCTGGAAGTCCGGTAATGATAGCGGCTTTACGAGCAAGCATCATATCGTCTGTATAAGCATCAAATACACCTTGATTGTGAGTTTTTCGGAACTCAGTAAAAATTCTTTCGATTTCAGGGTTTAATTCGTAACCGTACGCTTCGCAGGCTGCCTTAGCCATCCGAATCCCACCGAAAGGCTGCATCGACCGATTAAATGGTTTGTCCGTTTGAACACCAACGACCTTTTCCAATTCTTCATTAAGATATCCTGGTCCATGGGAAGTAATCGTAGAAACCGTTTCAGTATCCATATCGAGGACACCGCCATTTTCACGTTCCTGCTTAGTAAGTTCCATTACTTGCTCCCAAAGTTTGTTTGTAGCGTCTGTAGGACCAGCTAAGAAGGAGTCATCTCCCTCAAATGGAGTGTAGTTTTTTAAGATAAAATCGCGAACGTTAACTTCCTTGGACCAAGTCCCAATAATAAATCCATACCATGCTTTCATTATTTTTCACCTCGTAAGTTTTTTTAAAAAAATATAACAGATGAGATATTTTTACCTTAAACACAGTATAACAGGTAAATTTTGAAGTGTGGGGCATAAAATAGGGGGTAATTGTTAAGATATTGTGAAGTGTTGGTGTTTAAGTGTTTTTAGAGGTTTGGATGTGACTATTCTATGAACTTTTCCTAGTTCGAATTAAAACTGTACTATAAAAAATAGATAAAATAGATAACCTGTTATATAAGGAGAAGTCGATAATTTCAACATATTAACAGTGAAAACCTATGAAACAGTAGACTTTGAACATTGAAAAAAGCAGGAATACTGCCCCTGCTTTTAATTGACTACAATATCAGCAACCATCGGACCATTATGCGATCGATCTGAATGTGCCTCACAAATTATCCGGTAAGTACCTGCTTTATTGAATTGAAGTGGAACTATGGTTTCCTCACCCTTTTTTACAGTTCCCTTAATTTTTGTGCCTTCAATATAGAAAGGATGTTTTTCTCCGTTAATTCCGCTAATAAACAAATTCACTTTTTCACCCTGTTTCATAGAGATTGATCCAGGATCCCATCGATATACCTCTAATTCCTTGCCATTTTTCATTTTCGTTTTGAATTCTACTGTAACCATATGAATCTCACGGATATCCTTATCTGATTGTTGATTAAATACCGTAGAATCACCTGCTTTTAACATAAACCATGCTGAAATACTGGCAAGTACAACTACTACCGCTAGAAAGAAAAGCAATGTTTCTTTTTTTAAGACCAAGAATTTCACCCAAAAACCCCCTCATCAATTTGTCCTAATTAATACTTATGCAGAGTAGGTTAGGAAACTTGTCTATTTTTTAAAATTTTAATTTGCATAAGCGCAAAAAAAGGAACACCGCATGTTGGTTTCATAGATTGCAGAGGTTGAACATCTAAGAAAATGTCTACAATGAGAATAACGAAATGGCGTTTAAACGAATATATTTCTTTGTTTTTCCTAGCGAAAAGTTTATATTTAAATCAGGAATGAAAAAATAGGTGGTTATCTTGTTGGGGATTAGAAAAGAAAAAATATTAAAAGCAGCAAAAATCATTTTTCCATTGTTTTTATTAATCTTTGCAATCATAGAAATCAAAAAGTTTACCGGGGATTTGAATGTACAGTTGCTTAAAGATGAGATCAATCAACTGAACTTCTGGATTTTATTGCTTATATTAGCGATTACCTTTGTTGCGGTATTACCAATGCTGCTATACGATGTTATTTTAATCCGCATTTTGAAATTAAGGGTTCCGAAAAGAGAGCTATTAGAACAATCGTTTATTGCTAATTCTTTTTCCAATTTAATCGGTTTTGGCGGTCTGATTGGCGCCATGCTGAGAACCTACTTTTTTCACAAACTTGAACAGGATAAACGAAGGCTGCTTGGGATCATTGCCTCGGTTTCACTTTTTTATTTAACAGGGATTTCAGCGCTTACCTGGATTGTAACGATTGGATTCCGGCACTTTCCATTGTTTGCTGATGTGAAGTGGCTCTATTTTGCCGTGTTAGGCGTGGGACTTTATCTGCCGATTTTTTTAGTTATCCATACCTATAAGTCAAAAAAAAATCAGTCCTTGATTACGGCTAATGTCAGTATTGAGCTTGTTATCGTTTCTATTGTAGAATGGCTGGCAGTTTTTATAGCTATTTATGCTTTAAGCAGGATTTTGGGCATCCCAATCTCTTTTAAGAATCTTTTTCCTGTATATATTGTGGCAGCATGTGCCGGTATTATTAGTATGATCCCTGGCGGACTTGGGTCGTTCGATTTAGTTTTTATCTGGGGCATGCAGGATTTACATATACCTGAAGAAAAAGTATTAGTGCTTCTATTGTTTTACCGAATCGGTTATTATTTCATCCCTTTTCTTATCAGTCTTGTGTTTTTTGTAAAACTATATTGGAAAAAATGGAACCAGTCATGGAATTATTTGCCGAAAGCGATTATCCAAAGATTGAGCCATGTCCTATTAACAATGCTCGTTTTTTTATCAGGATTAATCCTGCTTTTATCTGCAAGTGTACCAGGTATCATGTCCAGGCTAAAGGTAGCTCAAGAACTATTATCACTGCCAATTATTAATGTTTCCCACCAACTGTCGGTGGCGGCTGGATTTTTACTGTTGGGTTTATCCCGCGGAATTGAATACAGTGTTAAAAGGGCATATGAATTGACAATGTTCGCGTTAATTCTTGCGGCGTTATTCTCTATTTTTAAAGGAATAGATTATGAGGAAGCTATTTTTTTAATTATTGTAGCGCTAATCCTTCGGGCTTCAAAGGGACAATTCTATCGAGAAAGTTATGTTCTTACATGGGGAAAGACCATTTTTGATTTTACAGTCATTTTGATTATCACATCGATGTACATTTTAATAGGGTATTTAAATTTACCGATAGCAAAATTAACAATTCCACAAAAATTGTTACCTTATGTGATTGTCGATTATCGTGATTTATTTACGAGTGCCTTCATTGGATTGGTGATCGCGTCATTAATTATTGTTACAGGCTATTTGATCAGCTTTCGTAAAAAATGGAAATTTGAGAAATCGCGGGGACGTGAAAAGGAAATCTTCACCCATTTAACGAAGTATCAAGGGAAGGTTTTATCCCATTTGATTTTCCTGCATGACAAATATATCTTTTGGAATTGCAAGAAAAATGTTTTAATCCCTTTTCAGCAATACGCAGACAAGCTTGTTATTCTAGGAGATCCCATTGGTGAGCAAAACGAAATCTCTAACGCAATCGATGAATTTCAGGAAATCGCGGACTTACACGGATTTACGCCTGTTTTTTACCAAGTCAGTGATGCGATGCTTCCTTATCTACACGGACATGGCTTTGCGTTTTTTAAATTGGGTGAAGAAGCATTTGTCGATCTTAAGAACTTTTCACTCTCAGGAAACAAAATGAAAAGTCTAAGAGCGATAAAAAATAAATTTAATCGTGAACATTTTTATTTTGAATTGTTGCAACCTCCTTTTACAGATGAACTCTTAGCAGAACTAGAAGAAGTTTCAAATGATTGGCTTCAGGGGAGAAAAGAGAAGGGGTTTTCATTGGGATTCTTTGATCGCGACTATTTAAATAAAGCGCCGATTGCACTTGTAAAAGATGATCAGAACCGGATTATGGGCTTTATGAGCATTATGTTTGTGTATGATGATTATCAAACAATTTCAGTTGATTTAATGAGGTTTAGGCCAGCAGCAGAAACAGGAACAATCGATTTTCTTTTCCTTTCTTTAATTGATTGGGCAAAGGATCAGGGTTATCAACGATTTAATATGGGGATGGCACCGCTGGCAAATGTTGGACTATCAAGATTTTCTTTCTTAAGCGAAAAGATTGCGGCGCAAATTTTCTTGCACGGTCACTTTATTTACCACTTTCAAAGCTTGAGAAAATTTAAAGCCAAATATACAAATATTTGGGAACCGAAATATTTAGCTTACAGACGAAAAACTTCGTTACCCCTCATAATGACACAAATTACCTTATTAATTTCGAAAAGAAGAGCTTAGATTACCGCCGGTTGGGAATATTCCTCCAACCGGCTTTTTGTCCCGTATTATTCCCACTTTGCACCAAACTTTAGGGAAAACTATTTATTTTTCCAAAAAATCTGGTAAAATCAAAGAGGAATTAAACATAAAAGGGTGTTAAATAGTGAATAAATTTGTCTCTTTTCTCATGGTTGTACTCCTGCTGTTTACGAATCAATTAAGTGCCAATGCAGCAGAAAATCAGCAATTAGCTCTAAAAAGTGAAGGCGCTGTCTTGCTGGATTCAGATACTGGTGCTGTGCTCTATGCAAAAAATGCTGAAGAAAAAATGTACCCGGCAAGTCTTACCAAAATCGCTACCGCCATTTATGCGATTGAAAAAGGGAATTTAGACAGTATCGTTACCGTCAGTGCTAATGCAGTAAATCAAGATGGAACCAGGGTATATTTGAATGAAGGGGAACAGGTCCCGTTAAAGAAGCTAATCCAAGGGATGCTAATTAACTCCGGAAATGATGCGGCAGTGGCAATTGCTGAGTATATGGACGGAACTGTAGAACATTTTGCAGAAAATCTTAATGAATATCTTAAATCAACGATTGGAGTGAAAAATACCCATTTCATCAATCCTAATGGTTTGTTTGATCAAAATCATTATACAACCGCAATGGACATGGCTTTAATGACGAATTATGCCATTAAGAACCCTGTTTTTTATGAAATTTTTGGAACAAAAAGGCTTGAGTGGGAAGGGCAGTCATGGAAAACGACGCTCTTCACCCATCACCGGATGTTGAAAGGCGAATTGCCTTACGATGGTATTACCGGCGGGAAAACAGGCTATACAACAGAAGCGAAACAAACCTTGGCAACGACCGCTAATAATGGGAAAATAAGGTTAACTGCTGTTGTCCTGAAGTCTGAGCAAAAAAGAGATAAATATGATGACACGGCTCTTTTGTTTGATTATGGATTTAAAGCTTTTCAGCAGGCAACAATTAAGCAAGGGGAAATTTTTAAAGAGGATAATAAAGAATTTTATCCTGAAAACGACACCATTATTACAGAGTCAGTCGACGGATGCATTAAAAACATAGATAGCAACGGAATGTTGTCGATAGAAAATAAAAATGGTCAAGTGATCCAGTCAATCCAATTAAAATATTACGAACCGCCTAAGCCTAAGGTAGCTGCTAAGAAGATTGAAAAACCAAAAGAAAGTGAACAACCGGTACTCCAGGTAAATGTTATTTTGGGGTTTATGATTATCGCGTTTATAGGAATCTTAATAGGTATCCGAAAAAAGATTAATAGAAAATTTTAAAAAGCCGTGGAAAGAATCCTCTTTCCGCGGCTTTTTTTCCTTACATCTTTTCAAAGTTAAAAGGACGAGAGTCGAAGGAGGCAGGAGAATCAATTTGATCTCTGTCATCAACAAAGCTTCGTGTTCCGAAAAAATCACTATGATCAGCTGAATTTTGCCCAAAGCCCTGATTTTTTTTATCATAATTATGCCAGTCAGCTAAAAGATTTTGACCAATATTTACTGCAGAAGCATTTTCGAAGGAATTAATTTTAATCATAAATATATTAATATTAATATATGGAGCTGGAGCGGGCATTTCATCGCCTCCTTTTTCTTGCTTTTAAATATATGCGTTTCTTGAACGTTTATGAAGAAGAGGGATATAAGGATTAAAATACAAACCAGTTTAGTAATATGGAAGTAGGCAGATAAAAATAGTTTACATTGTTGTTACGTACCCTTTTAAAGGGACGAAGGGGGTGTGGATAGTTGGATATGGAAAAATTAAAACAATGGATGGATGTTGCCAAGAATATGAATGGCGGGGATTTCTGGAGTAATATATTTGACCAAGAGTTCACCAAGCAATTTATGAATGACCAACAATTTAAAACGCCTTTTTCAAACGTTGAGGGGGGGCCAGTTCGAGAAGAGAAAAATTCACGGACATTCCCGATTTTCGATGTGTTAGAAAGTGAGCATGAAGTGATGGTCATGGTGGAGCTTCCAGGGGTTAAGAAAGAGAATATTGAATTAGGGCTCAACGGCGATATCCTAACCATTAAAGGCACGGCCCTGCCAATCCATCCACAATTTAAAATCACCTATTCTGAAAGGTTTTATGGCGAATTCCAGCGTCAAATTAAATTACCTGATACCGTCCGTCCCAATCAGCTTAACGCCAAATTTTGGAACGGCTTATTGTTTGTAAGTTATCATCGCACGATTGAAAAAGGAGAAATCATTCCCATCGACTAGCTAAATTAACCGTCTCCTTTTTATAGTGGACATGTTAAGCTGTTTTTCCCATATAAATGAAGTATGGTATAAAGTAAGGGAGCGTTTGTGAGCATGTCATTAAAAAATTTATTCCTGAGATTCCGGAAAAATGAATATGAAAAGGAATTAAAGAAAAAATTGTCTTCCTTGGAAATCAATATAATGGAGATAAAAAGTACTTTGCAAAGCTTCCAAGAGCAAATTCCTACAGAAAAAATAATCAAAACCAAGGATCCGCCGATAATCATCGAAAAAATTAATATTGAAAAAATCATAGTGGATAAATACGAGCTCAATAATAATTTTGGCCAGCTGGGAATAAAAGAATTATCAGGCAAATTAAACATTGGGGCAACATATGGCAGTGAATATACCCCTAATTTAGAGGAAGAAGAAAAAGGGGAAAACAATCGAAGCGAAAAAAAGCAAGAGCCTTTTTCAGAAAAAGGACCGAAGGTGAATATAAAAGCAAAAAAAGACTAAAGTGGAAGTTCTTTAGTCTTTTGAAAAAATTATTGCAGCCTGCTCTCCACTTGTTGACATACTTCATCTGCGGACATCCCATTTGCATCAATAACAGAGCCTTTTGTGAAGGTATCCTGCATTCCCATCATGTTAGAATCCAGACCGGTAATCACGCAGCAATCACAATTTTGCGCATCTGTTTCCTGTTTTAGTTCTACTACATCATAACCCTTTTCCCTTAATGCCTGCTGAATATTTGTAAGAGATTGTTCCACTCCAACTTTTGCCATACAAAACACCTCCTCCTCTAGATTATCATGCCAAAGTTTCAGGTAAATATTCTGTATAAAAGAGATAATCTTCCAAAAGCTAATAGAGGAGGTGGGCATATGGGAAAGCGTAAAAAAGACGCATCGACAATCGGGCTAAATTCTGCGCAAGTGGAAGGCCAAGGAACAACAACAACCGAAACAGGTGCAAGAGCAGAACCGTCATCTAGAAAAAAACAAAAAAGATACTAACAAAAAAGGCACCCTAGGATTGAAATCCGGGTGCCTTTTTCTTTTCTTTTTATTGATACATTTCTGCAACTTGTTTTTGAACATCCGCATTTTCAAGATATTCATCATATGACATTTGCTTATCCACTAAGCCATTTGGCGTTAATTCAAACACGCGGTTAGCTATGGTTTGAATGAATTGATGATCGTGTGAAGCGAACAGTAATGAGCCTTTAAAATTGATTAATCCGTTATTGAGAGCGGTAATCGATTCTAAGTCCAGATGGTTTGTCGGCTCATCCAGCAGTAACACATTGGCACCGTTTAGCATCATTTTAGAGAGCATGCAGCGAACTTTTTCTCCCCCTGAGAGGACGCTTGCTTTCTTCAATACTTCTTCCCCGGAGAAGAGCATTCTTCCTAAGAATCCCCTTAAGAAGCTTTCGCTATCATCCTTTGGAGAAAATTGGCGAAGCCAATCGACAAGGTTGAGGTCGCTATTTTCGAAATACTCGGAGTTATCTTTAGGGAAATAAGCCTGTGTAGTTGTAATTCCCCATTTGAAAGTTCCGGCATCTGCTTCCATTTCACCCATTAAAATCTTGAAAAGAGTCGTCTTGGCCAGCTCATTTGTCCCGACAAGGGCAATTTTGTCACCCTTATTCATAGTAAAACTAATATTATCAAGGACCTTCACACCGTCAATTGTTTTTGTTAACCCATCCACTCTTAATAAATCGTTTCCTATTTCACGATCTGGAGTAAACCCAACAAAAGGATACCTGCGTGAGGAAGGTCTTATATCATCAAGTGTTATTTTATCTAACAATTTCTTACGGGAAGTTGCTTGTTTTGACTTAGAAGCATTCGCGCTAAAGCGGGCAATAAAGGCTTGAAGTTCCTTTATTTTTTCTTCTTTCTTTTTGTTCGCGTCTGATGCCATTCTTGTGGCTAATTGGCTCGATTCATACCAAAAATCATAGTTTCCTACATAGACTTGAATTTTTCCAAAGTCCAAATCAGCGATGTGCGTACAAACCTTATTAAGGAAATGACGATCATGGGAAACAACGATAACAGTATTTTCGAAATTAATTAAGAAATCCTCAAGCCATTGAATCGCTTTGATGTCCAAGTGGTTTGTCGGCTCGTCTAGCAGCAGTACATCTGGTCTGCCGAATAAAGCCTGGGCAAGCAAAACTTTCACTTTTTCTGAGCCTGATAGATCGGCCATTTTTTTATCGTGAAGGTCTTCACCAATTCCGAGACCTTTTAATAGAATGGCAGCCTCTGGTTCAGCTTCCCAGCCATTTAATTCAGCAAACTCACCTTCGAGCTCGGCCGCTTTCATGCCATCCTCATCCGTAAAGTTTTCCTTCATGTAAATCGCGTCTTTTTCCTGCATGACTTCATAGAGTCTCGCATGACCCATAATAACGGTTTTTAGTACTTCAACTTCCTCGTATTCAAAATGGTTCTGTTTTAACACAGCCATCCGTTCATTTGGTCCAAGTTGAACAGTTCCGGTTTGTGCTTCGATTTCTCCAGATAATATTTTCAAAAAAGTTGATTTTCCGGCGCCGTTTGCGCCAATAAGGCCGTAGCAGTTCCCAGGTGTAAATTTAATGTTTACATCTTCAAATAGCTTGCGGTCTCCATATCGTAAACCTACATTACTAACGGTAATCATATTTAAAACATCCTCCAAAAAACCATATTGCCATATATTATACCATGAAAATAGAAGAAGAGCGAATGCCATTTTTAAGTGTATGATTTTAGTAAGAAAATTTTCTAAAAAATTTTTTCCATTTTCACACTTTATTCATAAATTTGTTGTAGAATTGTTTTTAAGAAGTCTTAAAGAGGGTGAGAAGTATGGCAAAAAAACAGCTTACTGAACTCGTTAACAAGTTAAAAAAAGCAGGTATTAAAGCGAGTCTAACCAAACCAAAGTCCAATTACCTATTATCTTTACAGCAAATTAAAAAATTTCCTTCATCAGTGAATTAAATAAGAAAAATCGGTAATAAAAAGCGATTGATCCAAGGGACTAACCGCTTTTTTTTATTTATCTAATTCTCTTCATGATTTTGTCATAGACCTCTTGTTTATTAAAGCCTTTTCCCATTGGAAATTTCGCAGTAAATTTATTGTTTTGATCCACTAAATAAATAAACGTGGAATGGACGAACTGTCCGTTTCCCGGGTCCTTGTATTGAAATTGCAAGGCATCCGTTACCTGGTTAATATTGTTTTGATCCCTTTTAATATTTTTCTTTTCCCCCGTTAAAAACATCCAATGATTGTCATTGTTAATTCCGAACCCTTTCATATACACTTGAAGAATCTCCGGGGTATCACGATAGGGGTCAATTGTTATCGTGATAAATTCAATATCCTTACCGAAAACGCCACTTTTTACTAAATCCTTTTTCAAGTCCACCATCTTTTGTGTGGTAGTTGGACAAATGTCTGGACAATGGGTATAAATAAATTCTATTAGCTTTACTTTGGTCTTATCTTTACCAAAATTATAGGATTCGCCATTTTGGTTAATTAAGCTGACATTTGCTGGTATGGCCGCATTTGCATCCCGAATGAGAAAGAAAGAAATTCCTCCGGCAATACCGCAAAACACGGCAAGACAGCAAATGAGATAGATTTTTTTCATAACATTCCCTCCTACCATTAAGATAAAGAAGTTTTTTAAAAAAGGATATGGATATTCTGTGAACAAACATAATGATTCTGATTTGTCATTCATTTATACTTATTATTGGTTGTAATTTTGGAAAGTTAGGTGTTAAACATGATAAGAAAGATGGGGAAATTTTCGATACAAATTTTGATACTTATTGGTATTTATCAAATTGGCAATCTTACAGTACGGATTTTCCATTTGCCGATCCCTGGTAACGTCATCGGTATTATTATTCTTTTCTTCTTGCTTTGGATGGGTATCATTAAGATTGACCAGATAGAAATGGCGGCTGGCTGGCTGCTAAAGCATCTAGGCTTTTTCTTTATTCCGATTTCGGTAGGATTAATGACACTAGGGCCAGTCTTTGTAACTAAAGGCATATCCTTCCTGTTTGTTCTTATCATTAGTGCATTTATTGGTCTTTTATCAGCGGGAAAAGCAACGCAAGCCGTTATTATGAAAAAAGAAAAGGAAAAAGTGAACTATCATGATCACGCTTTATAGTATTCTCTTAACTGTGTCAGTCTATTATTTTGCACGTTTCCTAGCAGCGAAATATTCTTCTCCGTTAACAAGTCCGGTATTTATTAGCACGGTCATCATTATCATTTTTTTAGTTATGTCAAATGTTTCTTATGATGAATACATTCCTGCAAAAAACATCATGACCTATTTGCTTGGTCCAGCAACGGTTGCTTTAGCAGTTCCCATTTACAAAAATCGGCTTTTGTTTGCTAAATACTTTGGCGCAGCCATTATGGGGATATCAATCGGGATTGTGACCACAATAACATCGGCCATTCTATTAGCAAAATGCTTTCAATTTTCGAAAGCTTTTACGCTTGCTTTAACCGTAAAATCGGTTACTGTTCCGGTTGCAACGGAAATAGGGAAGATCATTCATGGAAATATCTCGTTAATCGCTGCCTATGTGATTATAACTGGAATGATTGGCGCGATGTTTGGAGCAAAGCTCTTGAACATGTTTAAGGTTGATCATCCATTTGCCCGCGGGCTGTCTATTGGTACGATTGCCCATGGAATTGGTACTGCAGAGGCTATAAAAGAAGGAGAGATTCAAGGGGCAGTTTCAGGTGCGGCGATGGGGATTGCGGCAGTATTCACGTCGTTTATCATCCCATATCTCATTCCTTTATTGTTTTAATTGAGGTTTAGATTTTGATATTGACAAATGGTTCCAAATATCATATTCTTTAGAAGAATTTAATTTTTCTTAATAAGGGAGTTTGTTTTATGTTAGGTGTCGTTCTTAACTAATCCAACCAATTGGATAGGTTCATTCCGGTTAGCCTCGTTTTTTTAAACACGAACGGGTGCTTATTTAGCCATGGAATGAGGTTAAGAACAATGGGCAAGCATAAGCATACATCCTTTTACCAATGTAGCTGTGTACACTCGTGTAGACAGTTTTTATTTTGGTAATATTTGAGTATGAAAAATGAGTGAATCCACTCATATCCTTTAGCCGCAATGACATTGTTCATTGCGGCTATTTTTAATTTTAGGAGGAAAATAAATTGAACCTGCAAACCATTAACACTTTAGAATTCAACCAAATTAAAGAACAAATTGCCCAATACGCATTGACAAAAGAGGGCAAAGCAAAAATCGGATGCCTGACACCTTCTACCAATAAAAGGCAAATCGAAGCGTGGCTTGATGAAGTTTCTGAGGCGGTTGAGATATTGAAAAAGAGTGCGAGTGTTCCTGTTCATGGGCTTGACGGGATGGAACAGCTGATAGGGAAAATGAATAAGGGTGCTGTGCTTAGACCAGACCAGTTGACAAAATTTTATGATTTTTTGGATTGCTGTGGCAAGATGCGCCGTTTTATGAAGGATAAAGCTTACTACGCTCCAAGCGTGTCTGCCTATATAGATGCAATTGATGAATTACCTGAGTTAGCAAGTGAAATTATCCGCTGTATTAGAAACGGCAGGGTAGATGATTATGCAAGCAAGGAGCTATTAAAAATAAGGAAGCAAATAGCGATTCATGAGGAACGGTTGAAAGAAAAAACGCTCCAGCTGATTCGCTCGAATAAATATAAAACGTATTTACAGGAAAATGTAGTCAGCCAGAGAAATGGGCGCTATGTGATTCCGATTAAGAAGGAATATCGCAATAAACTAAAAGGAACAGTTTTAGATACTTCGGCTTCCGGTTCCACCTTATTTATCGAGCCAGAAGAAATTGCCATTTACCAGGACCAGTTAACGTGGGCCATTGCCGATGAAGAAATGGAAGAGCAAAAGGTTTTAAGTTTCTTGACCGGTTTAGTTGAGGAAAAAGAACCTCAGATCCACCTAGCAATGGAAACAATGATCCACTATGACTTTTTGTTTGCAAAAGCAAAGTATTGTCGGTCTATTAATGGCTCTATGGTGAGTATCAATGAAACCGATGAAATTAATTTGATTCAAGCAAGGCATCCGCTTTTAGGAGGAAAAGCGGTGCCGTTGTCACTCCGGTTGGGTAGGGAGCGTCAGGCATTAGTCATTACCGGTCCGAATACGGGCGGAAAAACGGTAACAATTAAAACCGTCGGTCTATTAACCTTAATGGTCCAGTGCGGTCTTCATATTCCTGCAGCCAAACAAAGTACACTTTGTATCTTTGAGAAGATACTAGTGGATATCGGGGACGGACAGAGTATAGCAGAAAATTTAAGTACGTTCAGTTCAAGAATTGTCAATATTATTGGAATCTTGCAGGATACTACTAACCGGACATTGGTTTTATTAGATGAACTTGGGTCTGGAACGGATCCCGGGGAAGGAATGGGACTGGCGACAGCGATACTGGAAACCCTTTATGAAAAAGGAGCCGCTATCCTGGCCACGACACATTATAGTGAGATTAAGGAGTTCGCCGAAACACATCACGGATTTATAAATGGTTCGATGGAATTTGATTTAAATACACTTAGTCCAACCTATCGTTTAAATATTGGAAGAGGCGGGGATAGTCAGGCATTTGCCATCGCTCTAAAGCTTGGGATTCACCCGAAAATCATT
The DNA here is from genome assembly GCF_042885335.1 of Neobacillus sp. NPDC058068. Lineage (NCBI taxonomy): Bacteria > Bacillati > Bacillota > Bacilli > Caryophanales > Bacillaceae > Neobacillus > Neobacillus sp. NPDC058068. Next base: position 19,899 of record NZ_JBHVSI010000026.1, read on the forward strand.
GAGAGGGCCCATCACATTACCTATAAGGAAGAGAAGCAGTATACAACGGAAGTAACAGATACGTGGAAATTGAAGGAATTAGAAAAACAAGTGACGGTCAATAAATACAAGGACCGAAAAAGGGACACAAACAAAACCGAGGTGAAAGTGTCAATTTTTCAACAGGGTGACAATGTAAAAATCTCGCCAACAAACGAGTTTGGGATTGTCTATTCCGGTCCTGATTCCCATGGGAATTATCTGGTTCAGATTAAGGGGGAGAAAGCTTTAATCAACTATAAGAGGATTAAGCTATATATCGCGGCAAATGAGCTTTACCCTGACGATTATGATTTCGATATTATTTTCCAAACTAAAGAAAACCGCAAGAAAAGCAAACTTCTTTCCAAGGGACATGAGGAAAATATTACGATCGACTATAATGAATAAAAAGTGCAAGCTGGAACTTTTGTGAAGAAGTTCCAGCTTTTTTTATTTCTGTTTCATATATTGTTTTGCAAGCAACTCTTTTACTTCATTATAGCTTAAACCAGACTGGCTATTTAGCTGTTTGACCTCTTCAATGTCAGTTCCTACAACGGTATATCTTTTTTGACTTTTCATTTTATAATTCCTCCAAAGTTAAAATGTTTTCCGAAATGAAAAGGGACTTTTTGGACATACTATGAAAAAGGAGGCGGTTCTCATTTTTTATGGTAAACGTAAAGAAGAAGAAATTGAAGTAATAATGGTGGATACTGAAATTTATTCGTGTATGGACCATTCATGTATCGGGTGGATGAGAAAGGATTTTGTTGCAGATGACTTACTTTGCCCGATGTGCGGCAATGAAATGACGCATGAAATAAGAGAGCTTCCGAAAATTTAATAACGGGATAATGCAGAAGACTGTCACAGGAAATTGGACAGTCTTTTTTTATTTCCCGTAGGAACCAAACTACTAAAGATTTTCGTTCTGTTGCCCAATTTCATCGCCTGCAATTATGGTATTCGCTTCTTCAAGGTATTTATGTTCATCCACTGAATCCCCGGCAATATTTTTTAAATTAGGAAAAATAGCGCCATTATTTATCGTCATTTGAGGTTCTCTTGGAGCCGTTGTTAAATAATCTTCCTTTTTCGCCATTCCCATCATCTCCTTAATTAAAGTTTTTGTTTCCAAAGCAAAGATTATCCCTGCCTAATCCTATCCAAAACGGAAATAACATGAAAAAACTCTCCATTACCTGGAGAGAATTTTCAAATCCTATTCTTCTCGTTTTGATAAACAGCGATCGCATTCCATTAAATAGCTTTCTGCTTGTTCCTCCATGATGTGTTGACCACATTCTGGACATTCCTTCTTTGGCAAGTTTCTGAAAAATTCAACCGGACTCATTAACATAATAAAATCCCCCTTTGTTAATACAGTTTATTTTAATCACGCTTGTTATAGTACAGTATAAACAAAAAAAGCGAAAATGTGTAGACTGTTTTTTAAAAAATCCAAATAATTTTAAAAAATAAGTCTTTTATCACAAAAACCGATAAGGGTGATTTAAATGAATATATTTTTTAGTTTTATAGTAAATTTGCCTTTCCTATTGATTTTATACTTCCATAACATACTCCTTTACATTACAATCATAGTAGAAACAGATTTGAAAATGGGGGATGCTGGATAATGAATGCATTGTTAGGAGCTTTTCATCCTTATTTTATTATCATTGCTATCGGGTTAACCATCATGGCATCGTATACAGCATTAGACATGTTTACCTTAATTAGAACATCCGACCAAAATAAACGGCTATTGTTTCTTGGTGGTACATTCTCAATGGGAATTGGAATATGGGTAATGAATTTTATGGGATTGATATCAGCCGATACAAACCGATTTGCCAGCTATCACATACCACTAACGATTCTTTCCATTTTTATTGGTGTGGCTTTTACAGGAATGGCTTTCCTTCCGTTTTATGGTAAAGTGATTCGATTTTACCATTTACTCGGCGGCAGTTTATTTTTAACGTTTGCCGTTATTGCGATTCAAGTAATTGGACTTTATGCGATGAACTTAAATGTAACCTACAATATACCATTATTTACTTTTTCGGGGTTGTTAATCGCCGGATCATTTTTATTTTCTTTATGGATTCTATTTTCTTCAAAAAGCTACAATCAAAGTCATCAGGTTTGGTTAAAACCTATTAGTGCCATTATCATGTCAGCTGCAATCGCCGAAGGACATTTCTTGTTAAAAAGGGCAACAGTTACGACAAGTGAGCTATTACAAGAGTCAAACACCGAAAGTCCGTTCTTTATTTATTTGGTCCTATTTATTTCAGTATTAATTATTGGTGGACTCATTGTCTCAAGTACATTAATTAGTAAGCAGTTAGCAGCGACAGATACAAATTTAAAAGACATTAAGGCAGCGCTTGATGCGTCAACAATTGTTGCCATTACAGATCCAAGTGGAATAATCGTGTATGTTAATGATAAATTCGAAGAGATTTCAAAGTATAAACAAGAAGAAATTATCGGAATGAATCATCGCATTTTAAATTCAGGCTATCATTCAAAGGAATTCTTTAAAAATCTATGGACAACAATCCAATCGGGAAAGATTTGGCGCGGAGAAATCCGTAATAAAGCAAAGGATGGCTCATTTTATTGGGTTGATACCACGATTGTTCCTTTTTTGAATAAAAAAGGGAAACCAATCCAATATATTGCGATTCGGTCAGATATCTCTGACCGAAAAAGGGCAGAGGAGCACCTAAAGGAAACAATTAAAGATAATATTGATATTAAATTTGCCCTTGATCAATCCTCGATAGTAGCCTTTACGGATGCAAGAGGAAAGATTACCAGTGTTAACGATAAGTTCTGTGAAATTTCCAAGTATAGTCGTGAAGAAATACTGGGAAGGGACCATAATATCCTCAATTCAAATTACCACTCAAAAGACTTTTTCAAAAACCTCTGGAAAACGATTGGTGAGGGAAATGTGTGGAAAGGAGAAATTAGAAATAAGGCAAAGGATGGGACGTATTATTGGGTGGACACAACAATTGTTCCCTTTTTAAATGAACAAGGAAGGCCGTACCAATATTTAGCCATCCGTAATGACATTACGGAGCGGAAAAAAACAGAGGAGGTCCTGCACCGCCAGGATAAGCTTGCCGCCGTTGGACAATTGGCAGCAGGTGTCGCCCATGAAATCCGCAATCCGCTTACTTCAATGAAAGGTTATACGGAATTCTTACAGCTTGATGAAAAAGACCCGGAGCGGCAGGAGTTTTTGAACATCATTCTTGACGAAATTGAGCGCGTTAATACGATTGTTGAGGACTTTATGGTATTAGCCAAACCAAAGGCAGTCGAATTAGAAGAAAAGAATGTCGTTCCTGTGATTCAAACAGTTGTTTCTCTACTTGAATTTGAAGCGCGTAAGAAGAATGTGCGCTTGTCATTTGACTGTACCCACGAAATTATCCAAATTGAATGTGATGAAAACCGCTTAAAGCAGGTCTTTCTCAATTTCATTAAAAACGGAATTGAAGCAATGCCAAATGGCGGGGACCTGCACGTTAAAACATTTATCCAGGATAATAATGTGCAAATCTCGATTCAGGATTCAGGGGTTGGGATACCGAAGGAAAAATTGAAAAAGCTCGGAGAACCGTTTTTCACCACCAAGAAGAACGGGAATGGTTTAGGATTAATGGTTAGCTTTAAGATTATCGAAAGCCATAATGGTAAAGTATTTGTTGAAAGTGAGCCAAACAAAGGCACAACCTTTAATATATTACTGCCGGCAAAAATTGCTTAAAAACGAGTGGATTCCTCTCGTTTTTTTTATTACATTTATATCCTTTTGAAAAAAGACAAAATATTTTCGAAAAAGGAATCTACAAATGAAATAAATAGATTAATATGGTTATATAGGTTTAAAAATATTTAATGGGAGGGAACAAAGTGGCTGAAGCAAATTTTGTGAAAACAATCTGCGGATACTGTGGTACTGGATGCGGCTTAGTCCTGGAAGTCCAGGATAATAAAATTATGAAAATCCGCGGGGATAAAGAAGCACCAGTGAACAAAGGACAAACCTGTGTAAAGGGTGCATTTGCCTATGAATATGTTCATGCGAAAAATAGATTAACATCACCACTAATCAGGTCAGCCGGTCAGCTTGTAGAAACCACATGGGAAGAAGCCTATCAATTCATCGCCAATAAATTAACGGCAGTCAAAACAACATGGGGTTCAAACGCGATAAGTATGTTCGCTTGTGCTAGATCCACAAACGAATCTAATTTTATTACGCAAAAATTTATGAGAACGGTCATCCACAGCAATAACATTGATGGTTGTAACCGAACGTGACATGCTCCTAGCGTTGCCGGTCTGGCAACTGTTTTTGGAAGCGGTTTCCCTACTAATACACTTGAAGATTTTGACAAGGCAGAAGTATTACTTCTTATGGGTTCGAATACGACAGAGTCACACCCAATCATTGCCAATCGGATGAAAAAGGCTGCGAAAGCTGGTTTGAAAATAATTGTCATTGATCCAAGAAAGATTGATATGGTAAAAGTGGCACATCGCCATTTACAAATCAATGTCGGTTCAGATATTGCCCTAATTAATGCTTTTATACGCGTCATCTTGAAGGAAGGCCTATACAAACCGGAATTTATTGAGCAATTTACAATCGATTTCGATAAATTAGCAAAACAAGTTGAGCCATATACGCCGGAATTAGCAGCAACAATAACCGGTTTAAAGGCGGAAGATATTATTGCAACTGCAAGGGAATATGCGAATTCAAGCAGTTCCATGATAGCGTATACACTTGGGATTACTGAGCACCATTGTGGTGTGAACAATGTATTTGATATCGCTAATTTAGCGTTGCTAACGGGTAACATTGGGAAGGAAGGAACTGGCATCATGCCGCTAAGGGGACAAAATAATGTCCAGGGCGCAGGTGATATGGGCTGTTTGCCAAACCAATTGGCAGGAGCTATGAGCTTAGCAAATGAAGAGTTCCGGGCTCGTTACGAAAAGGTTTGGAAGGTTGAACTGAATCCACAAGCAGGGGACACGCAAACCCGCACGTTTGATCGCTTAGAAATGGGCGAGTTAAAAGCTCTTTATATTATTGGTGAAAATCCGCTGCTTGCCGATGTTAATATGAATCATACGAAAAAATTATTTGAAAAGCTTGATTTATTAATCGTCCAGGATATTTTCATGACGGAAACAGCGAGGATGGCCGATGTTGTACTGCCTGCCCGTTCATGGGGAGAGGTGGAAGGAACCTATACCAATACGGATCGCAGAATCCAACGGGTTCGTAAAGCAATTGATGCCCATCCTAATACAAAAGAAGACTGGGAAATCCTTTGTGATCTTTCTACAATGATGGGCTATCCGATGCACTATCATAATAGTGAGGAAATCTGGGATGAGGTTAGAAAACTTGCCTGGGAGATGTATGGCGGCATATCGTATGAACGACTTGAAAAAGAATATAGCATCCATTACCCATGCCCTGATGAAAGCCACCCTGGAACATTTATTATGCATGAACGGTTCCATAACGAGCAGCCAGTGGAGAAAAAATCTCCATTTGTCCCAGTGGATTATACGGAACCATTAGAATTGCCTGACGCGGAATATCCGTTTACATTAACAACAGGGCGAAGGTATGAATCATATAATACCCATACACAGACCCGCCACTATGCAGCTGGTGTCAAGGTGAAACAAACTGAGGAAACCGTCGATATCCATCCAGAAGATGCAGCTGTATTAGGAATTACGAACGGAGATGTAGTACAGGTTCGTTCACGAAGAGGGAAGCTTGAGGTGAAGGTCAAGGTTACAGAACAAGTGGTGCCTGGTCTTGTCTTTATGAGTTTCCATTGGAGTGAAACGCCTACGAATGTGTTAACCTTAAATGAATATGATCCTATTTCCGGGACTGCCGAGTACAAAGCCTGTGCAGTTGCGATTTCGAGGGTATAAAGAATCTAAAGAATAGTGCGGGAGGAAAATTCCGCACTATTCTTTTTGTTCAGGGATTTGGTTGTTAAGAAATATTATTGTAATATAATTGCCATTCTTGTAAACGAATTAACATCCCCCTGTTCTTTGTTTCAGAAAAATCCATGATATCATTGCTACAGTTAGCTGCGAAATCATGGGAGGTAAAGAAATGATTAAAAAAATTAAAGCATTTATTGCTGTAGCTGCACTCTCAGGAACAGTAGGTGCTAATGTACAAGCTGCAGAGGTAACAGTGGAAAAAGGGGATACCCTTTGGGGTCTTTCTCAAGAACATCATACTTCAGTGGAAAATATTCAAAAATGGAATCATCTTTCGACAGCGCTTATTCATCCGGGAGATGTTTTAACTATTGCAACTGAAAAACACTATACGGTCCAACAGAAAGATACTTTATGGGGTGTGGCCGTGAAATATGATGTGTCAGTTAATCAAATTAAAGAATGGAATAAATTAAATACAGACCTGATTCATCCAGGATTAATACTTGTCATTTATGATGAAATTCCTAATAATGTTAAAAATGTGGAGCCAGCACAAGTATCCAAACAAAACAATACGAAGCAAAGTGAAACTGGCCGTGTTGAAACTTCTTCGCACAAGCCGCGACAGGGACAAGTGAAAGTGAAAAAACTGCAGTAAAAGCAGCTGACAGCGTTAAGGAAACTACCACGAGTAATAACACATCAAAGGAAATTACTGTAAAAGCAACAGCTTATACAGCTTACTGTGAAGGTTGTTCCGGCACCACAGCAACTGGTGTTGATTTAATTGCTAATCCAGATGCCAAGGTCATTGCTGTTGACCCATCTGTCATACCGTTAGGAAGTAAAGTATATGTCGAAGGGTACGGTGCTGCTATCGCCGCAGATATAGGCGGAGCGATTAAAGGCAATCGAATTGATGTGTTTCTTCCTGATAAACAAGACGCTTTAAATTGGGGTAATAAAAACGTGACTGTAAAAATATTAAATAACTAATCAAAAAACCTGCCTAAAATTTTTAGGCAGGTTTTTTGATTAAACTTTTACGCTTGTTTTGCTACTGTTCTGGCAGCTGTTGCTTTTCGTTGGTAGAAGAACCAGTTAAGTCCAAAAGCAATTACATAGAATCCGATAAAGAAGTAAAATGCGGTAACCGGTGTACCGGTTGTTTTAACAGACCATCCGAAAAGCTTTGGAATGAAGAAGGAACCGTATGCCGCGAATGCTGCTGAAAATCCAATTACAGGTGCTGCTTCTTTTGGAATAAAGATATTTGGAATCATTTGGAATGTTGAACCAGAGCCGATTCCAGATGCAAGGAAAAGGACTAAGAAAGCAATTAAGAATCCGGCGAATTGTTTACCATTTAAGAAATATATAACCCCAGCTGCTCCAATTCCCATGACCACTAAAACATATGCTGTTACCCTTGCACCGCCTAGTTTGTCTGCCATCCAACCGCCGACTGGTCTTGCCGCAGCTGCCAATAAGGCGCCAAGGAAGGCGAGTGAGATGTATTCAGGAAATTGAGATTTTAATAACAGCGGGAATGCCGCAGAATAGCCAATGAATGATCCAAAGGTTGCCACATAAAGGGCAGTCATAATCCAAGTGTGCTTTCGTTTCACAATCACGAATTGATCTGCTACAGTTTGTTTTGCTCCGGGAACATTATCCATCTTAAACATTGCAAGGAGCGTCATAATGACGATCGGAATGACCCAAATAAATGCCGCGTTTTGTAAATATACCGCCTGACCGTTTGCTAATACTTGTTTGCCGCCAACTAGTGCGAAAGTTCCTGAAGTAATAATTAATGGTGTAACGAATTGGACAACAGATACACCCATATTTCCTAAACCGCCGTTAATTCCTAAGGCTGTTCCTTTTTCCTTCTTTGGAAAGAAAAAGCTAATATTGGCTGAAGATGATGAAAAGTTACCGCCGCCAAGACCACAAAGTGCTGCCAGCAAAAGCATAATAGTGAATGGCGTTTCTGGATTTTGAACGGCAAAACCGATTCCGATTGCTGGAATTGCTAAAACCGCTGTCGAGATAACTGTCCAGTTTTTACCGCCGATAGAGCCGACAGCGAAGGTATACACAAAGCGAAGTGTTGCCCCGACAAGACCTGGTACTGCTGCTAGTGTGAATAGTTGTTCATCAGTAAAATGAAAACCAATATCGTTAAGCCTGATTGCAACTACTGACCAAATTTGCCAAACGATAAATGCGAGCATTAAAGATGGAACTGAAATCCATAGATTCCTTCTTGCATGTTTTTTTCCTTCTGCGTTCCAGAACTTTTCATCTTCTGGATTCCAATAATTAATTCGAGCCATGATTGTTTCCCCCTATATTGTTTTTTTTAAAGTTTCAAAGCAGCTATTGTTTATGTTGTTACTATAAACCACATGTTAACATGATATTTGTGACGTACATCACAAAAGTAGTGAAGGATTTGTGAACTCAAATTAATTGACAAAAAGTTGTAATATTTATCACTTAATCAATAAAAAAGAGACCTTCCTTTTTGGAAGCTCTCTCGTTTCATTTTAAATTTTCTTAGATTTTTCGTCTTCTTCGTTAAACATGCCAATATAATTTTTAGTTTCTCCGGCGTCATCTTTAATGGCCGTAATCGTTAACCATTCTTTATATATTTCATTATTTTTGCGTTTATTCCAAATGTATCCTTCCCACACTCCTGTTGATTTTAAGCTATCCCACATTACTTTATAAAAATCATTGTTATGTTCCCCGGATTGAAGGACACTTGGTGTTTTTCCGACTACTTCCTCTTGGCTAAACCCGGTTATTTTTGTGAATGCCGGGTTGACGCTTTGAATGATCCCATTGACATCAGTAACACAAATGCCGTCAACAGCATGGTTGACAATCTTTGCGGAAATATCTAGCTTATCTTGATAGTAAAGCCAAACAACGATGACAAGGCTCGCAAGTGAGAATTCAGACAGAGACATAAACCCAATCGCATAATGTCCAGTCCAATTAAAGAGTATTGTTAGAATGATTGGCGGGAAAAAACCGCCAAGACCACCCATTGCTGCTACAATCCCATTGACAATCCCTGCTTGTTTTGAAAAATATAATGGAACTAACTTAAAGATGGCTCCATTTCCAATCCCTGCGAAGAAGGCAACTAGTAAACAGCCGAATGAATATATTGGCAGCGATGGTGTGAACGATAGCAGGAATCCTGCAAAGGTAAGGCTGAAAAACACTGCCATAAGGATAAGAAAGGGATTGATTTTATCGCCAAGCCATCCCCCTACTGGTCTAAAGAAAGTAGCTAGGGCAATGAAACCCGCTGTTCGTAAGCCGGCATCGACCTTATCTAAATCAAAATGATTCACTAAAAATGAAGGCAGATAAATGGTGAAAGCTACGAATGAGCCAAATGTGATGAAATAAAATAAGCTTAAAAACCAGAGCTTAGGATTTTTATAAACCTGTTTAAAGCTCGTTGAAAAGGAATTATTTACTTTATGTTCTTTTTTGTCTCCAAATAGGAAATTCATTATAGCAAAAATTAGAACAATAATTAAAAAAATCTTTATCGTCGTTCTCCATCCAAAGGAACTAGCGAGAATAGGTGCCGAAAAGGAAGTAATGGCTGTTCCGATATTACCTGCACCATAAATTCCATTGATAAAACCGTGTTTAGCTTTCGGATAATATTTCGGCAAGGATGTAACGCCGATGGAAAAGACTGCTCCTCCTATACCTAGCATAAATCCGCCTAATATCAGCATAAAAATCGAATTTGCATAACTGAGAATGGCAATTGGCAGAAGCAAAATAATAAAACTAATCGTAAATAAAATTCTTGCACCATAGCGATTGGCCCAAAACCCAATTGGAATCCGGAGCAGTGAGCCGAGGATGACAGGCACTGCCGTGGCCCAGGCAATTTGTGTTGAAGAAAGGTTAATATCCTCTTTAATAAAAGGCATTAGTGAAGAAATTAGTACCCAGACCATAAAGCCAGCAACAAGGCTTCCTGTTTGAATAAAAAGCTGTTTTGTTCCTTGATTCATTTTCATCCCCCTCAATTCCAGTTGGGTGGTATATTTTTCCTATACTGGCATTTCCCATTATATTATGAATGTTAACAAAAGGGGAAATAGACGTAAAGAAAAAAGGAATTGTTGAACAAAAAATCCTTCATACATAAGGTTGCTTTGGGAAAAGTAGAATAGACAATTAATTATCTTTACAATGTTTGCCGGCAGGGTCGGACCATTAACTATTGCCTATGCCTTATCCATTCGTAAAAATCCAGATTCATTCCGATACCTAAAGGGTAAAATCATGATAGGGCAGTTTTAACATCAAGGGGGCTCGAAGAAAATATGGCTAACCAATACGCAGTAATTGGTTTAGGTAGATTTGGGCTAAGTATTGCCAATAAGTTATTTGAATCTGGCCAAGAAGTACTTGGAGTGGATGTAAATGAGGAGCGGGTGGAGGATTCCCATCCGTATGCAACTCATTCGATTATTGCAGATTCGACAGATGCTGATGCATTAAAATCGATAGGGATTCGAAATTTTGATACCGTCATTGTGGCAATAGGAAATGATATCCAAGCGAGTATTCTTAGCGTTTTGCTATTAAAGGAGCTAGGGGTTAAAAAGGTGATTGCCAAGGCACTAAACAAGCTTCATGGCCAAGTTTTAAAAAAAGTAGGGGCGGACTGGGTTGTTTTTCCGGAGCGGGATATGGGAATTCGGGTTGCCCATCAGCTCTTATCACCCAATGTTTTGAATTTTATTGAGATATCAAAGAATTATAGTGTGGAAGAAGTGAAAATTCCAGATCGGATGTTGAATAAAACCTTAAGAGAGCTTGACTTAAGGGCAAGGTATAATTTGAGTGTTATTGCAATTCGCCATGAAGACGAAATTAATATATCGCCTTCACCTGATAAGAAAATTGATTATGGGGACGTCCTTGTTGTGATAGGTGAGAATCGTGATCTCGAACGATTTGCCAATCTCAAATAACTTAGGAAATAATAAATGAAATAAACAAAATTAAAGGCAGGATAAGCTTCCTGCCTTTTACATATCTTCGTTTTCTTTATCGACATCACTAGGCTGCGGCTGTTCTTGCGAGACAATACTCCCAAGGACCTCTCTGTTATGACTACTAGCATCTTTTCCTGCGCCCGGTGCGATATTCGCCATTGGCAGCTGTTCTAATTCTTTTCCTCTAGGCATTTTCCACACCTCCTTTTTCTTACCTTATCCAATTCGATGGACTTCAATTCATTTGAAGGCTGGTGGTAATGGTAATCGTTCGTAATCGCTTTCTTCTATTATATATATTCCATGCTAATGATCATAAGGATAATCAATTTGAACTCCATTCAAGGACCCAGGATCATCTAGGTCTTCAAGGCTGTTTAGATAATTTTCCAACTCTAATTGCAGTTCTTTTGGTGCTCCGTCCTTTAAATGCCAATTTCCAGGCTCATCAACAAAATACGGACTCTTTGTAAATTCAGGTCTAATTCTCGGCATACTTCATTCCCCTTTCAGCACCTTTTTCTTCATTGCGGTTATATTAACCAACAGTTATTACTATTATTAGCTTGTTCCATTTTTCTGTAAAAATAAGGCTAAATTCATATTGCATAGAAAAAGGTTCAGGTTTATGATAATTAGCAAATGAATATTAGGTGAAACTATTTTTTAATTTCATCGTCTTATATTAATGAAGATTGAAACGGACATGTCCATATGTGAGACCCGCACAGCTAAGTATGGAAAACTGTCATCATAAATTACCGTTTTAGTCGAATTAACTAGAATATTGACATAAATTATTGCTGTGCATAAGACAAATAATGGCATGATTTATGTTTTTATTTTTTATGAAAATGTGATATAGTAGTTGAGGTTCGTTTACCGAAGCTTAATTGGTAAGTGAGAGGAGAATATAGAAATGAATAAACTAAGATTGCCTAAAAAAATAAACAATAGCCATATTACATTTTTTGCAATTGCCGTAGTTTTATTTTGGCTAAAGACTTATGCGGCATATCAAATTGAATTTAAACTTGGAATTGATAATAGCCTGCAGAAATTTTTGTTATTAATTAACCCATTGAGCTCTGCGCTATTCTTTTTTGGAATCGCCCTGCTATTTAAGAAGCGTACAAAACTTGTCATGATTATCATAAATTTCTTTTTATCGTTCTTATTGTACGCAAATATAGCCTATTATCGTTTCTTTAATGATTTCATTACAGTACCTGTTTTAATGCAAACAAAGACCAATGCGGGTCAACTTGGAGATAGTGCACTATCCTTAATGTCGCCGCTTGATATTTTTTATTTTGCTGATTTCATTATATTAATTGCATTAGCATTAACCGTTTTTAAGAAGGTTACGGTAACGAACAGAAAATCATTTAAAATTGTGTTTTTGTTTGCCATCACCACATTTTTATTTAATCTAGGTTTAGCGGAGAAGGATCGTCCACAGTTACTGACCCGTTCCTTTGACCGAAATTACTTAGTTAAATATCTTGGTGCCTATAACTTTACGATTTATGATGTTATTCAAAATATTAAATCTTCGAGTCAGCGTGCTTTAGCTGATAGCAGTGATATTACCGATGTTGAGAACTATCGGAAAGCTAACTATGCAGCACCAAATCCAGAATACTTTGGTAAGGCAAAAGGGATGAACGTAATTTATATTTCAATGGAATCCTTCCAAAGCTTTATGATTGACTATAAATTGCCTAATGGCCAAGAAGCAACACCGTTTTTAAATTCCTTGGCTCATGATAATAACACCTTTTATTTTGAAAATTTTTACCATCAAACAGGACAAGGGAAAACATCAGATGCTGAATTCTTGATGGAAAACTCATTATATCCAATGGGCCAAGGTGCTGTATTCGTTAACAAAGCTCAGAACACCTTCCAAGCTGCACCGGCTATATTAAAAGGCCTTGGCTATAATTCCGCCGTCTTTCACGGTAATTACAAAACGTTCTGGAACCGTAACGTGATGTATAAGGCTTTAGGGTATGATCAATTTTTTGATGCTGATTATTATAGCATGTCAGAAGAAAATACAAAGAACTATGGTATGAAGGACAAACCATTCTTTAAAGAGTCAATGCCGTTGCTTGAAGGTTTGAAACAGCCTTTCTATACCAAGTTCATTTCATTATCGAACCATTTCCCATTTGCGATGGATCCGGGAGACACCGATTTCCCTGCAGGTGATTTTGGAGATACGGTGGTAAACCAATATTTCCAATCAGCCAATTACATGGATCAAGCATTTGAACAATTTTTTAACGATTTAAAAGCTAATGGTTTATATGATAATACTGTGATTGTCATGTACGGTGATCACTATGGTATATCCGAGAACCATAATGAAGCAATGGCAAAAGTGCTTGGTGTTGACGAAATTACACCTGATCTCAATGCGAAATTACAGCGCGTACCATTATTTATCCATGTTCCTGGTGTTAAAGGCGGCGTTCAGAAGCAAGTAGGTGGAGAAGTGGACGTACGCCCAACAGTTCTTCATTTATTAGGTGTTGATACAAAGGACTATATGGAGTTTGGTTCAGATCTATTATCTAAGGACCATCGAAATTGGGCTTTATTCCGAAATGGTGATTTTGTTTCTTCAGATGTCATTCAGATTAAAGATAAGTGCTACTCATCTGAGACAGGCGAATTACTGGAAAATGCTGAATCATGTAAGGATATTTCTGAAAAAGTGAATACTGAGCTCCAGATGTCCGATGAAATTGTCTATAAAGATTTGCTCCGTTTCTATAAACCTGATGGATATACACCGATTAATCCAAACGATTATGATTATCTAGCACCTAAAGGAAGCAAAGGGAGCAAAACATCTGATAATAATTAAGACAGAGAGAAGATTTATTCTTCTCTCTTTTTGATACAATAGGGGGCTTTATATGAAAAACAAAATTGTTCATGCACTATTATTTTTCTTGGTAATGGCTTCAATCCTTATTTCTGGCTGTGCCAGCAGTGATGTGACGAAAGAAACTACCACAAAGGATACACCACCACCACCAGCTGTTAGCTCTAATCAAAAAGAGAACGGGGAAAAAGATAAACAAACAGCACAGGAAACTATCACGCCTGCTATCGCAAAAAGCGGTGCGAAACTTATCGCGGGGACGATTGTTAGGAATATCGATGGCGATACTGTCGAAATCGAGATAAATGGTAAAGCGGAAAAGGTAAGAATGCTTTGTGTAGATACTCCCGAGACGCATCATCCACGGTTAGGAGTACAGCCATTCGGGCCTGAAGCATCCGATTACACGAAAAAGATTCTCGCTGTTGGGACAAAGGTTGAAATTGAACCTGGTATTGGAGAAGGCCGCGATAAGTATGGGCGTTTACTTGCCTACATTTATATCGATGGCAAAATGTTCAATGAAATGCTGTTAGAACAAGGTCTAGCCCGTGTCGCGTATATTTATGCCCCAAATACACAATATGTGGATGAATTTTATGCTATCCAAAAAGAAGCGCAGAAAAAGGGAATAGGTATTTGGTCGATTGAAAATTATGCTCAAGAAGATGGGTACAACACGGATGCAGCCAAAGGGACGCAAGAAAAAGATCCAAATTCAAAAACTTCAACTGGAACATCATCAGGGAACAGCTATCAAAATAACCCAAGTGATGATCAAGAAACAAATTTAAAATGTAAAGGGAAGATTAAGGGAAATGCCAATTCCCATATCTACCATGTTTCTGGTGGGTCTTATTACGAGTCTACCAAAGATAACATCGTTTGGTTTTGTTCAGAAAATGAGGCGGAAGATGCCGGTTATCGAAAATCAAAGAGATGAAAAAAAGGCAGTGCTGAATTTCCAGCACTGCCCTTTTTTCGACTATTTTCGATTAAAGCCCTCTTCCTGCAAAAACGCTTCAGCTTCTCCGTATGTATCAAAGCTGGCATCGAGGTTTAATCCAAAATAGATATTCCAGCTATCATTTTCATTTATTAGTATTAACTGATTGTTTTCAGCGTCAAACCAGCGCTCTTCTGTAGAATCGCCAATGATTGCTTCCTCAGATGCTGATTTTTCAATTGGTGACAAGCCTTGAATTGCTGATTTAAGTAACTGTCTGAGTTGTTCGGCGGAAATGTCGCGGATATTTACTAAACCCTTTTCGTCCGTTTCGTAGTTCCCAGACTTTCCAGCATAAACAAAGCCATTTCCATTTGGATGTAAATGATAAACAATATTTTTTTTATCGGAAATACTATTTGGGAATTGAAAATTTACGCGGCCGAGAGAGACATTCTTTCTTTCTAACTCCGGGAACGATTCGATAATGGCTAATTTCTCATTAAATGTAAGCATAATTTCCTCCATCTTTAAATATGAACATTCTTATATCATACAGATTTTACCCCCAAACATACAACTTTATTTTTTAATCGTGATTATTTTTAGAGAAAATATTGAAAATATTCCACAGTAGTGTAAAATTACACTATAGATGGAAAAACATACAGTTTTGCTTAATTAATGCAAGGAACTAAAAAACCATTAAAGGAATGAATGTGGGGAGATTTAATGGAGCCGAATAAAAGGGAAGAGAATAGACGGATTTTTAGGCAAGAGCTATTTACCTTGAGAGAAGAAGGTTACTTATCTGAGGATATCGTGGACTCAGTCGCTAAGGCGCACCGGCAGTACCATCTGGATTTAGTAGAGATAGAAGCGATTCCACTGCCAGCTGAAGCGAATGTACAAATCAAAAAGGCGGTGCCTTCAGAACCAAATGTTCAAATCAAAAAGGCAATGCCGTCAGAACCGCCAAAAGTGAAAAAAGCACTTACCCCGGAAGAGGTTCGTGAAAGGAACATTACGTGGTCGTTAAACATAGGGGTTATTTTTCTATTAATAGGCGGGTTATTCGTAGCTACAAGTAACTGGGAATCAATGACAAGTTACATGAAAAGCGGATCGATTGCATTTGTAGCACTGCTATTTTACGGAATTTCCTTGTTAACAAAGAAAGTATTGCATATCGATAAAACAGCCTTTGCCTTTATCGTTCTAGGAAGTTTATTTTTGCCGATTTTTATTCTTTCGCTTGGATGGTTTGGTCTTTTAGGCTCGTATTTAGCGATAAACGGAGAAGGGCGTTATCTGCTGGGGATGTTGGGCAGCTTTCTTCCAATGATTGTTTATATTCTTTTTGCCAAAAATTTAAACTCGAGACTATTTGTCTGGTTTACCTTTGTTTCCCTATCTGCGGGGATGGCCTTTTTATTGGCAGGGCTGCACCTAAAGGTTGATTTCTTTTACCTGGGAATGACAGTATTTAATGCGGCGCTTATTTTTGGCTATCTTCAAGTAAAACACAGGGAATTACTTAAATTATTTACAAAAGAATTTGTTCCGTATGTCCAGATTAATTTAGTCCTTAGTACACTTTTCATGCTTTTTTTATACAACAACGAGGTGCTATACAGTTTCAACCTTTTATTGACTGCGGTTATTTATTTATCGATGATGTATGTCAGCGGGCGGAAGGAATACCATTTTATATTTAGTGTTATGCTCGTTTATGGAGCCTATCAGCTAATCGAGCATAGCTTCCTTAATTATTTTGGCGAGGTTGTCTACGCTTTAATCGGATTTGGTGTAGTATTTGTTCCAAGGTCGATGAACGGAAGATTTTCTCTTGATAAGGTATTTCAATATACGAGTGCAGTAATCTCCGGTTTCGCCTTTATTTACATTAGTCTTGAAGGTATTCTGCTTCGAGCAGGCAATCCGTCGATTATCTTGATGCTGGCCTACTTTATCATTGCTGGTAACTTTATTTATTTATCCCATAGCAGTTCAAACCGTCTTTTTAATTATTTGAGTTCGGTTTTTGCCGCTTCTGGCATCTATGAGGCTATTCTTTTACTGGTCAAACCAATTTATAGTATAAACTTTTCACTTACATTGTCTTTGACTGGCTTTATCTTGTTTGTCGTGTTTGGGGTTGTACCATTAGCGAAATATTTAAGAATCCTTCAGAATAGCTCTAAGGACGTAGGAATCGCGATTATGACTTTTGCACTTTTGGCCGCGATATCGCTCTTTCAATGGTGGCAAGCTGGAGTTATTCTACTGCTCGTAACGATCGTTTCCTTTTTAGTCATTAAAAAAGAAACAAGGAGCTATTACAAGGAAGCTGCCTTATGGGTCTTACCAAGTGCCCTAGGTCTTTCAATTGCCGCTTTCGCTGAAGAAATGAATGTCAATTTCATTTATTACCGTGAAGAATTTGGTTACGCAATTAATTTTGCATCGGGGGCAATTCTCGTTCTATTGACGAGCTTTGTCTGGAAAAAAGCAGAAGAAAAAGAATTAGCGAGGATTTCATTCTTTGTATCCCAGGCATTATATACCTTTGCCATTTTCCATGCGCTATTAAGCCCAATCAATCGATTGTGGGTTCAACCCATCGTGTTATTAGCCGGAATTGGGATGTATTTCTATTTATATAAAAAGATTGGCACGAAATGGGTTCCATATCTTGTCAGTATTACAACTGTGTTAGCTTATTTTTCGTTGGTTGATGCTATTAAGATGAGGATTCCATTCAGCGGTACAGTAGATTCATTAATTGTCTCAGTAAGTGCGGTCATTCTTCTGTTTACGGCATTCCTTTGCAGGAAAAAAGATTCGGTCATAGCCGCTGCTTTTGCCTGGACAGGTCACAGTATATACCCAGCGGCGCTTGTGTTTACCTGGTTTGTCTATCATACTGATTCGATTTATAGTTTTATTTTGGCATTGCTTGCATATGGGATTAGTACAAAATTAGCGAATCGGGAATGGAAGATCAAAGTATTTCTTTATGGAGTTTTTACAACTTTATTTTTTGCTGTTTCAACAGGAATCGATTTTTTAAACATTCACTTTACCGGACTGTATGAATTTCCAATCACAAGTGTTCTTATTCTCCTGTTTGCACTTTTTGCCAAAGGAGAATTTAACAAACGGACAGCCTATTATTTAGTGCCATTTTCGATTATTGGAATTGGATCGATGCTATTGATTTATCCGTATTCCTGGCTGCCTTACGTTGTCACCGGTGGGTATGCTTCTATTCTTCTGTTCTATTTGCATAAAATTAAATGGGATTTATTGGGGATTATTCCCTTGTTCCTAGCTTTTATAGCAACCGTAGAATTCTCGTACCTAAGTGATATGGGTGCACTGCAAAAACTGCTTTTATCCGGCGGGTTAGGAACACTTATGGCACTAAACGGACAGATTGTGTATAAAAAGCTGTTTGAAACTGGACCGAAACTTGGGGATATAAAAATAGATGGATATACAGCAGTCTCCTTCTTGTATTTTTGGCTGATGTACTTTTTTGAGCATCCATCGATATGGATTAAAGCGCTCCCTGGTGTCCTGATTGCTGTTTCTTTTTGGATGCAGAGAAAGCGAGTTCCGGCTAATCTTTCGGTCTTTATGTCTATCCTTGGAGCTGCCTATTTATTACAGCCTTATTATTCGATTATTGCTAGGTTAAATATCCCGTCCCTGTGGGAAAGGGAAGTGCAAGTCCTTCCATTTGTTGTTTTGATTATTTTTATCAGAATCCTATTAAAAGGGCGATATTCGAATATAACGAAAGCAATTCAATGGGGAGTCCTCGTTTGCGTTTCACTTGTCTTAATTCAAGATGGGTTAGCGAGCAATACCATTTATGATGCGGTTATCATAGGATCACTCTCCTTGTTATCGATGTTGGCAGGGATGTTCCTGCAAATTAAATCATACTTCTTCGTAGGGGCCGGTGTGTTATTATTAAATGTTTTTCTGCAAACGAGACCATATTGGGGACACATGCCATGGTGGTTCTATTTATTAGTTGCGGGGCTAATTTTAATCACTGTTGCCAGCTTCAATGAATGGAATAAGCAAAAGACATTGAAGGGAGAATCAACCTTTATTACTAAAATAAAGGAAAAGGTAATTGGCAAAATAAAACAGTGGGATTAAGCAGCTTGAAATGTATGATTAACCATGGTATTATAGTGATAACTTAATGTTCGTCAAATGGAGGAGCCTGTCACTAAGGGGGAATTATGCCCTTTTGGTTTGACAGGCTTTTTTCTATTCTTTAGGGAAGAGTCTGTCATTATTGAGACAGACTCTTTTATATTTTTTGAAAAGGAATGGTGATTAGATGGAATTAATCTTTGAGTTAGCGATTATTTTATTTGCTTCTAAATTAGCAGGGGATATTAGTGTAAGGTTTGGCCAGCCCTCTGTTTTAGGGAAGCTTCTTGTAGGAATCCTTTTAGGTCCAGCGGTTTTGGGGCTCGTATCCGAAACGAAAACATTGGAAGAGCTAAGTCAACTAGGCGTTATACTGTTAATGTTTATTGCGGGTATGGAGACCGATCTAGATGAATTTAAACGATCTGGGAAAGCAGCGACACTCGTTGGTGTTAGTGGAATAGTCGTCCCGCTGTTTGTAGGTTACTTAACAGGAATCATGTTGATGATGACGACCTATGAAGCGGTATTTTTAGGGCTGCTGCTGTCAGCTACCAGCGTAAGTATTTCCGTTCAGGCACTGAAAGAGCTTAATAAAATGCAGTCAATAGAAGGGACGACAATATTAGGAGCGGCCGTGATTGATGATGTGCTCGTCATAATTGCCTTAGCGTTTTTAATGAGTATGGCAGGCGGGGATGTAAATTTAAGTATGGTCATTATAAAAAAAGTACTATTCTTTGGAGGAGCTATTTTAGTAGCTTGGAAGGTTGTGCCGTGGGTATTAAAGAAGTTTGCCCCGTTAAAGGTGACGGAATCTCTCCTGTCCTCCGCATTAATTATTTGTTTCCTTTTTGCCTATGTGGCAGAATTAACAGGTGTTGCTGCCATCATTGGCGCGTATATTGCGGGGGTAGCAATTGGTTTAACAAAATATAAGCATGAAATAGTTGAAAAGGCAGGAACACTTGGTTATTCGATTTTCGTTCCGGTTTTCTTTACCTCTATTGGTGTGAAAGCAAGCTTTGCGGGTCTTTCGCAGCATTTAGGTCTTATAATTGTCCTTAGTATTCTAGCAATCTTAACCAAATTAATTGGTGCTGCAGCTGGGGCGAAAATGGCGAGCTTTTCGTGGAGAAACTCGCTCGGAATTGGAGCGGCAATGGTTTCTCGCGGGGAGGTTGCTTTAATTATTGCCACGATTGGATTGGAGTCGAAGTTAATCAGTCCAGAACTATTTTCGATAATAGTCATCGTCGTTCTTGTAACCACGCTTGTTACTCCGCCGATGATGAAATACTTTTTTAAGCAGCCGAGTCTTCGAAAAGATATGAAAAACACTGCGTAAAGGAAGAAAAATCCAGCCCTATTTAGGCTGGATTTTTCTACTTTTTATGGTACTGATTATAATGGTATAAAACTTTTTAAAATACCCCCGTATTTTACATCAATAGATCGAAATGTTTATTAAAGAAATATTCAATTGAAAACTTAGGAGGTTAGAGATGAGATGGGCATCGTTTTAATCGATATCGACAAATTACTTGAAGCAACTACAGATCTAACATCTGAGAAAAACATTCATAATGTGAAAAAAGTTGAGATAGATAAATTACTCGAAAACACCCGTGATTGGTAAGATACATATTTTCGTTCCTCCCCTCATAATTTAAAATACATGCGTCAATGCCTTCTACTAGTTAGAAGGTATTTTTTTTTTTTTTTTCTAAGAAGGGAGGATGAGGTAATTTGTTTCCTTATAGGGGATTATGTCGCTTTAAAGCGAAAAAATATTTTTGCTATTTCTATTGCTTTTAAACCAAAAAAATACTAGAATAATCTAATATATTTAATTTTTAGAAAATTTATTGTTTTCGAAAAGGGTACTATTAGGGGGATGTTGGTTAATGAAGAAAAAAGTTCAAGCACTTTCAATTGCCTTGGCAGGAATGCTGCTGCTAGCCGGCTGCGGCAGTAAAGAATCAGCAGGAGGTTCAGAAAAGGGAGGAACGGATAAGAAGTTCAAAGTCGGAATTAGCCAGTATGCTCCGCATCCTTCCTTAGATGCTGCGACAGAGGGATTTAAGAAGGCGTTGGCAGACAAGGGTATTAAAGTAGAGTATGATGAGCAAAATGCGCAGGCAGATCCGAATAATCCTCAAGTAATTGCCAAGAATTTTGTCGGCGACAAGGTAGACTTGATTTTTGCCAATGCTACCCCAAGTGCGACTGCTGCCTTAAATGCGACAAAGAAAATTCCGATTATCTTTACTTCGGTGACAGACCCAGTCGGTGCTGGCTTGGTAAAGGCGTTTGATAAACCAGGGGAAAATATTACTGGTACAACTGACAACCATCCGGAAGCAACTAAAAAGACGATTCACTTTATTACCGATGAACTAAAAGCAAAAAACATTGGTGTCATCTATAACTCTGGGGAACAGAATTCAGAAGTACAAGTGAATGAAGTAAAAAAATTAGCGGAAGAAAAAGGCGCTAAACTTGTCGAAGTTTCTGTTGCAAATACGTCTGAGGTTAAGCAGGCAGCCGAGTCACTAGTCGGTCGGGTCGATGCCATCTATATTCCAACTGATAATACTGTTGTTACTGCCCTTGATTCGGTCATCGCTGTAGCCAACAGCAAAAAAATTCCTCTTTTCGTCGGCGAGCTTGATTCGATGAAAAAAGGTGCCGTTGCAGCAAGTGGCTTCAGCTATTTTGAACTCGGCTATCAATCCGGATTAATGGCTGTAGAAATTTTAACAGGGAAAAAGAAGGCTTCTGAAATTCCTGTGGAACTTCCAAGCAGCTTAAAGCTAGTCATCAATAAGGCTGCAGCCGAAGCACAAGGTTTAAAAGTGAAAGAGGAATGGAGCAAGCTTGGCGAATTTTATGATGGAAAATAAGAAATGACTTTTTTCAAGGGGGAGATCTGTTTAGAGGTTACCTCCTTGATTCATACATATGAATGAATTTTGAAAGGATGATCTCAATGTTTACAGCCATATTTTCATCATTCGAAACAGGTATCATCTATGCGATTATGGCACTTGGCGTCTATCTTTCCTTTCGTATTCTGGATTTCCCAGATTTGACGGTGGATGGGAGTTTTGTAACAGGAGCAGCGATTTCAGCGGTAATGATTGCGGGTGGGGTTAACCCATTTATCGCTACAATAGTGGCCTTATTTGCTGGTTTTGCCGCAGGATGTATAACAGGGCTTCTCCATACATTTGGAAAAATAAATAACTTGCTCTCCGGAATCTTAATGATGATTGCACTATATTCCATTAATTTAAGAATCATGGGACGCCCCAATACCCCGCTATTAAATATCGAAACAGCATTTACCAAAATTAGCGGCTTATTTGAACGCACCGGAATTGATTCATTTTTCAATCGTTTCCTTTCAATGGTTGGTCTTGGGGATAGTCTTCCGGACACATGGGGAATTCTCATTTTTATGATTTTCGTCACCTTCGTTATCAAGTTCCTAACCGATCTGTTCTTACAAACGGAAATTGGTTTAGCAATCAGAGCGACCGGAGACAATAAGCGAATGATTCGCAGCCTTTCCGCTAATACAAACCTTCTTGTCATTCTTGGACTGGGGCTTTCCAACGCATTGGTTGCTTTCTCAGGCTCCCTGATTGCCCAGCAAGGCGGCTCCGCCGATGTCGGAATGGGAATCGGGATGATCATTATCGGCTTAGCCTCTGTTATTATCGGTGAGGCTCTATTCGGGACAAAAACCATTGCAAGAACAACTCTTGCTGTCATTGGCGGTTCGATTATTTACCGAATTGTCGTATCCATGGCCCTTAGGATTGATTTCTTGAAACCTGGCGATATGAGGCTGATTACGGCAGTAATTGTCATTGTTGCTTTAACAACACCGAAAATAATCGAGCGATCGAAAGAGAAAAAGCGAAAAGCGCGGAGAAGGGCAGAACATCTATCTGCCATTCGTACTTCTGCCACGGGAAAGGGGGACAATCATGCTACACTTAAATCAGATTCATAAGATTTTTAATGAGGGGACACCCGATGAAAAGATCGCGATTGATCATGTTAACTTAACCCTTAAACCCGGTGATTTTGTTACAATTATTGGCAGTAATGGCGCGGGAAAGTCGACTTTAATGAATGTCATTTCCGGTGTTTTATTCCCTGATATCGGGGAGGTTCATATTGGCGGAAAAAATGTAACCAATATTTCTGAATTTAATCGTTCAAAAATGATTGGACGCGTCTTTCAAGACCCTATGGCCGGAACGGCTCCAAGTATGACGATCGAAGAAAATCTAGCGATGGCTTATTCACGGAATAAATCAAGAACACTCCGAAAAGCAGTCACGAAAAAAAGACGCGATTTATTCCGGGAAGTGCTTGAATCCTTGCATCTTGGTTTGGAAAACCGCCTCAGTGCAAAGGTCGGTCTATTATCCGGCGGAGAACGCCAGGCACTATCGTTATTGATGGCCACCTTCACGGAACCATCCATCCTTTTATTGGATGAACATACGGCAGCACTAGATCCATCAAGAGCAGAGTTGATTACGAATCTAACCAAAGAAATTGTTGAAAAATACAAACTCACTACCTTAATGGTTACCCACAATATGCAGCAGGCAATTGACTTGGGGAATCGTTTAATTATGATGGATAAAGGACAAGTTATTTTGGAGGTGGATGAGGATAATAAGCGTCACCTGACGATTGAACGATTATTAGCGGAATTTAAACGAATTCGTGGTGTCCAAATGGTTAGTGACCGAGCGATTCTTTCGTAAAATTTTTTTAACCGCCTAAATAGCAGGAATATTTTAGTGAAAAATATATTCCCTAGTCCAATAGTAGAAACAACCTAGTCCTAGGTATGTTTCTTTTTGTTTTAGCTGAAATAATTATTATGATGATAGAGTATTTCTTTACTGCCTAAAAGCGTTATTGCTTTACTTCCTGCTCTTGAGAGAACAAAAGCCTTCATTTAAGATTAATTCAGAATATTAATATTATTATAAATGGAGGTTTCTAGATGAAAGAACAAAGAGTAAGGGCAGATCAGCTTGTCGATGACTTTTTTCCAGTTAGGGATGTCGATTATATTGAGATTTACACGGGGAATGCTAAGCAATCTTGTCACTATTTTTGCACGGCCTTTGGGTTTACGCCGGTTGCTTATTCCGGACTAGAAACAGGGAATCGTGAAACGGTCTCCTATGTCCTCAAGCAGCGAAATATTCGTCTTGTGATTACAGGCTCTTATTCTGAAGAAAGCCGGGTAGCTCAATTTGTCAAGAAGCACGGGGACGGCGTAAGGGATGTAGCCCTGTTGGTCGAGGATGTTGATAAAGCATTCGAAGAGGCCGTAAATAGAGGAGCCATCGCCCATGCAGCCCCATTTGAAATGAAGGATGACAAGGGAGTCGTTAAAAAAGCTGTTCTCGGTACATATGGTGACACAATCCATACGTTAATCGAACGCAAAAGTTATCAAGGGGCGTTTCTACCAGGATTTGAGCCATACTCTATCTATTTGCCAAATGAGGATGCCGGGTTAATTGGGATAGACCATGTGGTGGGTAATGTGGAGCGGATGGAAGAATGGGTTGAATATTATTCGAAGGTAATGGGCTTTAAAGAAATGAAGCATTTCTCTGACAAGGATATTACCACGGAATACTCGGCCTTGATGTCAAAGGTCATGCATAATGGCGGGCGCATCAAGTTCCCTATCAATGAACCGGCTGAGGGGAAACGGAAATCGCAAATCCAGGAATATCTGGAATTCTACAATGGTCCAGGAGTCCAGCATCTGGCCATATTAACCGAAGATATTGTCTCAACAGTTGCCACTTTGAAGAAGAACGGTGTTGAATTCCTTAAAACACCTAGTGCTTATTACGAATCATTAGGTGAGCGGATTGGCAAAATTGATGAAGATATTGAAAAGCTTCGTGAATTAAATATTTTAGTTGACCGTGATGATGAAGGTTATTTATTGCAGATTTTCACTAAGCCGATTGTCGACCGTCCTACTGTTTTCATTGAAATCATTCAACGAAAAGGGGCGCGCGGTTTCGGTGAAGGAAACTTTAAGGCATTATTCGAATCGATTGAGCGTGAGCAGGAAAAACGCGGGAACCTGTAAAATATCGAAAACATAGAAAAGCTATATTTAAAGGGGAAAATTACCAAACGGAGCGAAAAAGGGAGAAAAATTTCTCCCTTTTTTTAAGGCTGTGTTAAAGAACATTGTTGATTTTGAGCACAATGTTGATTGGACGTGGATACAGCGAGACTCCTGCGGGAGCAGCGGGACAGGTGAGACCCCGCAGGCGCTTTAGCGCCGAGGAGGCTCACCGCCCGCCCCGCGAACCGCTCGCGCCTGGAACGGAAATCAACATTCACTTTTAACATAGCCTTTATTAAAAGGAAAAAAGGTGAACTAATGAAATTTGTAACTTTTGAAAAAAACGATGGGAAGATTAGGGCCGGGTTTCTCTTGGACCAAGAGCATGCAGTCGATATGTATGAAATGTCTGATGGGGAGTTACCTGATAATCTAGTAGATTTTCTCGATAACTGCGAGGAAAATTTAAAAAAAGCGGCATTGTTGTCCCCAACAAACAAACAGCCCGGGGTTTACCCATTAAATAAAATCCGCTTACTTGCTCCTCTTCCTTTACCCAGAAGCTTTCGTGATTTTTACGCCTTTGAGGAGCATGTGAAAACGGCAAGAGAAAACCGCGGTCTTGAGATGATTCCTGAATGGTATGAAATTCCAGTCTTTTATTTCTCAAATCACCTCGCAATTAAGGGGCCAGGGGAAGAAATCATCAAGCCATTTGGCTGTGACTGGCTTGATTATGAACTCGAAATCGCATGCATCATCGGCAAAGAGGGAAGAAATATCCGGGCGGCAGATGCTGATGAGTATATTTTTGGTTATTGTATTTTGAACGATTGGAGTGCGAGAGATCTGCAGCGGAAGGAAATGAAGATCGGACTTGGCCCAGCAAAGGGAAAGGATTTTGCCACCTCGATTGGTCCATGGATTGTCACGAAAGATGAGCTGGAACCATTGAAAACGGGAAAGGGCTTTGATCTTTCCATGAAAGCGCGGGTAAACGGACAATTACTGTCGGCAGGAAATATGAAGGAGCTTTTTTATTCCTTTGGGGAGATGATTGAGCGTGCCTCTGCCGGCGTTACCCTTTATCCAGGAGAGATGATAGGTTCTGGAACAGTAGGAACAGGATGCATCCTTGAACTTGGCCAAGAAGTGCACCGCCCTCTTGCATCTGGGGATATAGTAGAGTTACAAATTGATTGTCTAGGTATTTTACAGAATTCGATTATCGAAGGAATAGAGGTGAAATAATGTATTACCATAAAATGGGAAAAGTCCCGCATAAACGACATACGATGTTTAAAAAAGAGGATGGCAGTCTGTATCGAGAGCAGGTTATGGGAACACGAGGTTTTTCTGGCACCCAATCGATTTTATATCACCACTATATGCCCACTGAAGTGGTGAAATCTGAATTGGTTGGTCATTACTTGCCGGAATACGAAGCACAAATAGGGCTTAATCACCGTCACTTTTTGACCAACAAGACAACCCAAAAAGGTGATGCCTTAAACGCCAGAGAATATATATTAGGAAATCAAGACTTGCTGATTGGAACTGCAAATGTTACTGAGCCAATGGAAAGCTTTTATCGCAACGGTGATGGCGATGAAATGCTCTTTATCCATTACGGATCGGGAAAACTAGAAACGATGTTCGGGACGATTTCCTATACTCATGGTGATTATCTCATCATACCGATTGGAACGATTTATCGAATAATCCCTGATGCGAATGAAATGACGAAAATGCTCATTGTTGAAGCGTATAGTCAAATTACGACACCAAGGCGCTATCGTAATGAATATGGTCAGTTATTAGAGCAGAGCCCGTTTTGCGAACGAGATATTCGCGGACCGGAAACATTGATGACTTTTGCCGAGAAAAGTGAATATGAGGTTTTAACGAAATCGCGAGGTATGATTTCCTCCCATATGCTGGGACATCATCCCTTTGATGTAGTCGGCTGGGATGGCTACCTATATCCCTGGGCCTTTAATATTGAAGATTTTGAACCGATTACAGGAAGGGTTCATCAGCCGCCGCCTGTTCATCAAACCTTTGAAGGAAATAATTTTGTTGTTTGTTCCTTTGTGCCTAGATTGTATGATTACCATCCTGAGGCAATTCCTGCACCATACTACCACAGTAACGTTAATAGTGACGAGCTCCTTTATTATGTGGAAGGCAATTTTATGAGCCGTAAAGGAGTTCAGGAGGGGTCAATCACGCTTCATCCAGGCGGAATTCCTCATGGACCACATCCAGGGAAAACAGAAGCAAGTATCGGCAAAAAGCAAACACTAGAATTGGCTGTGATGATCGATACCTTTCATCCTCTAAAAATTGTAAAAACAGCTCAGGTCTTCGAAGATCCAGCTTATATGTATTCATGGTATGAAAAGAAGGAATAAGATTTTCCAGCGACAATCCAACTTTGTTGAAGTTGGGTTGTTTTTTTTCAATATCAGGATAAACATGTTATTGTAGATAGTAATAACACTCGAGAATGAATAGAGGTGAAATCATGGAGCTGGAAACAGTTGTAACAAAATTAAAAAGACATAACCCTGTGATATTAGGGAGCGAGAAGTTCGCAAAATATGCTGTAATGCTGCCTCTTATCGAAAAAGAGGATGGGATTCATGTGCTATTTGAAGTTCGTTCGCTGGAGCTCAGAAGGCAGCCCGGCGAAATTTGTTTTCCCGGGGGAAAAGTCGATTTAGAAGACATAGATGAAAAAGAAGCCGCTATTCGTGAAACAGAGGAGGAATTAGGAATTAGCGGGGAAAATATCACGGAAGTTTATCCGCTTGATTTTATGGTTTCTCCTTTTGGTATGTTGGTTTATCCGTATACAGGATTTATTAGTCAATCAGATTGTATTCAACCCAATCCTGCAGAGGTTGGTGAAATTTTTACGGTTCCTTTATCTTTTTTTATCATGAATGAGCCAAAAATCTACCATATTGAATTTAAGGTAGTGCCCGAGGAGAATTTTCCTTTTGATTTAATTGTCGGCGGTGAAAACTATAATTGGCGGACAAGAGGGATAGAGGAGTATTTTTATGTATATGAGGGTAGAACAATCTGGGGGATGACCGCGAGAATCCTTGCTCATTTTATTGAAATAATCCGTTAATTTCTCCAAAATCCCGTGGTAAAATGCTTGAATTTTTTCTGAATTTAGATAAAATTAAGATTATATTTTTGGGATTAGGAGATGTATTCATGAAGGTAGTAAAGTTTGGAGGATCCTCTTTAGCTTCCGGAAACCAAATTGAGAAGGTTTTCCAGATTGTTATTTCTGATCCCGAGCGTAAAGTTGTCGTCGTATCAGCTCCAGGGAAACGGTTTGCCGAGGATCAAAAGGTAACGGACTTATTAATTGAATGTGCTGAGCGATGTCTGCTGAAACAGGATTCAGAGGAAATAGTTGCAGCCGTCATCAAAAGGTATTCGACGATTGCTGAGGAACTACAGCTTCCTTCTGAAATTATTAGTGAAATTCAAGCTGATTTAGAAGCAAGACTAACTGGGGATAGAAGTAAACCTGAACGGTTTATCGATAGGGTTAAGGCAAGTGGTGAGGACAATCATGCTAAATTAGTGGCTGCGTTCTTCCAAGAGCAGGGGGTAGAGGCCTCTTATGTTAACCCTTGGGAGGCTGGCCTACTCGTTAGTGCTGAGCCGGGAAACGCTCAAGTTTTACCGGAATCGTATGAGCGGTTGTATTCCTTGCGCGACAGAAGCGGGCTGTTAATCTTTCCTGGATTTTTCGGGTTTAGCAAAGAAGGGGAAGTATTCACTTTTTCACGGAGCGGCTCGGATATTACGGGCTCCATCCTTGCAAATGGCCTAAAAGCAGATTTATATGAAAATTTTACAGATGTGGATGCCGTTTATTCGGTCAATCCATATATTGTCAAAAATCCTAAGGAAATCAAGGAATTAACGTACCGGGAAATGCGTGAGCTTTCATATGCCGGGTTTACCGTTCTTCATGACGAAGCCCTGGTGCCGGCCTTTCGAGCAGGAATTCCCGTTCAAATCAAGAACACGAACAATCCTGGCGCACCAGGAACGAGGATTGTTAATGAGAGCGGCAATACAAATGGTCCTGTCATTGGGATCGCCAGCGATCAAGGGTTTTGCAGTATTTATGTAAGTAAGTACTTAATGAACAGAGAGATTGGATTTGGCCGAAAACTCTTAAGCATTTTAGAAGAGTTTGGCTTATCCTATGAACACACCCCTTCGGGAATTGATGACATCTCGATCATTTTAAGGGAAAACCAGTTTGAGGTCGAAATGGAGGGGGAAATAACCAAGCGGATAATCGCAGAATTACATGCAGATGAAGTGAAATTCGAGCATAGCCTTGCCCTTATTATGGTTGTTGGTGAAGGCATGCGCCATAATGTCGGCACGATGGCAAGGGCGTCCAAAGCCTTGGCAAGGGCGAACATTAATATTGAAATGATTAATCAAGGCT
The DNA here is from genome assembly GCF_042885335.1 of Neobacillus sp. NPDC058068. Lineage (NCBI taxonomy): Bacteria > Bacillati > Bacillota > Bacilli > Caryophanales > Bacillaceae > Neobacillus > Neobacillus sp. NPDC058068. The sequence goes on from NZ_JBHVSI010000026.1 coordinate 49,650, forward strand.
CGTCTGAAGTCAGCATGATGTTTGGCGTAAAGGAAGTCGACGAAAAAAGAGCTGTTCAAGCATTGTATAAAGAGTTCTTTGCAGCCGTAACGGTGTAATCGTGAATGAAAAAAGCAGTTCTAAATTTGCGTTTAGACTGCCTTTTTTCATTAATGGGAATGAGCTTACGATTCATTTAATCACCTCTAACTAAACCTTGTGTTTTCGAACGAGAGCATACAATGCCACAATGAGACCGCCGGCTAAACCACAGATCAGGTCATACATTGTATCCTTATTGCCGCCTCTTTGCATCGTGTGGGCAATGGTTAAATCGCCGATAAATTCATAAATCTCCCAGATTACACTGGCCAAAACGGAAAGTGAGAGGACGAAAAGAAATAGTAACCAATGGGATACATCATTGCGGACATATTTTGGAATCCATCGTTTATATAATGTTATTCCAATGCAGCTAATAAATATCCCCTTAAAAAAATGAAGGGTGGAGTCCCACCAATTGAGATGAAGATAAAAGCTTTTAATCGAGCCTAAAAATAATGAACAAAATAAAAAGATAAAATAACTGACAATAATTGGAATGTTGAAGGGGTTATTTTTCAACCGTAATAGTAGAAGTGGGAGCGCGCCAGCAAAAATACCGCCGAGGGCAACCAGCCACCTTGATGAATCACCTTTCACTAGGTAATAAATACATAATGCAGCCATAAAGATGATGAATCCCACACTTAAACTGATGATTAATTTCCGTTTCATTTCACACCTCAATTAAAAAGACTCCTTACAATTATGTCCAATGTTCGTAAAATAAAGACAATAGGTGTCAATGGAAGCTTAAGATTTTTTTACTCGCAAACGTGTTCATAAAACGGTATAGTGAAATTGTAATGTTATTGAATAAATGGTGGTGATGGTCTGCTATGCAAAGGGCACAAATCCCAACTTATGAACGAATTGCGATTGATTTGGCCAATCGCATTTATGACGGGAAATTTAAAGTAGGGGAAAAAATTCACGGCAGGTCTACGTTGGCGAGTGAATATAAGGTATCTCCAGAGACAGTAAGGAGAGCAATTAAGATTTTAGAGGACGTGGAAATTGTTCATTCTACAAAAGGGAGCGGCATCGTCATCTCTTCCCGGGAGAATGCCTTTAAATATATATCTCGTTTTTCTAACCTGGCCAGCATCAAAGATCTTGAAAAGCAAATGAATTCTCTTATAGTAGAAAGAGAAAGTTTGGATGAAAAGGTTTTCGAAACTTTGCGGAAAATCATGGATTATTCTGGGAAACTTCGGCATACGAATCCATTGGCGCCAATTGAAGTGGAGGTATATCCGGGAAGCATTCATATCGGCAAAACTATTTCGGAAGTGAAATTTTGGCAAAATACCGGCGGCACCGTAATCGGGATGAAGCGAAAGGGCGAAATGATTATCTCCCCTGGACCGTATGCACTAATCCTAGAAGGGGATGTCCTCCTTGTCATTGGAGATGAAAAAGCGTATGACAGAGTTGTTCACTTTTTGGAGGAATAAGAAAAAGCCGGATAACCGGCTTTTTCTAGTAGTTATTTAGTTAATAATCCCTCTTTTTCTAAAAACTCTTTTGCCACTTTTGCAGGAGACTGTTTGAGGCTGTCGACCTTATAGTTAAGTTCTCGCATTTTTTCATCGTTAAGCCTGCCGGATAAAGTGTTTATTGCCTTTTTTAACTCCGGATGTACTTTTAATGTTTCTTGTTTAATTATTGGCACGGCATAATACGGTGGGAAAAAGTTTTTATCATCCTTTAACACCTTCAATTGAAATGCCTCGAGTAATCCATCGGTAGAAAAGGCATCGATTACATCAGTTTTATGGTTATCAAGTGCGGTATAGCGCAATCCGCCATCAACGGCTTTGACATCTTTGAAATCGATATTATACGTTTTTGCAAGTCCAGGTAATCCATCTACACGGTTTGGAAACTCAATGGTTGGACCGAAGACTAATTCATTGCTTACGTTGGCAAGATCCGATATCGACTTTATATTATACTCTTCTGCTGTGTCTTGCCGTATAGCTAAGGCATAGGTGTTATTAAACCCAAGCGGTTTTAATAAGTCAATTCCATATTTTTGCTTGAATTCTTGTTGAACAATATCATAGACTTTGTCCGGATTACTTTCTGGAGGCTGATTTAATATATTTACCAAACCTGTCCCCGTATATTCTACATATAAATCAATATCCCCATTTTTAATCGCACTGAAAGCAACCTGGGTCCCGCCAAGATTTAACTTCCGTTCTACTTGAATATCCGTCTTGTTTTCGATTAGATCGGCAAGCATATTCCCTAAAATTATGGACTCACTGAAATTCTTTGACCCAATGACGATTTTGTCTTCAGCATTGGCGATTAAATAAACTTTAAGTGAACCGGCAGCAATTAACAAAATAGAGGCTGCGCCAATTATCCATTTTTTTGCCTTTTTACTTGATTTAGCTACAGATTTTTTCTTGTTCGTATAAGAAAGGGAGGATTCAAGTTTCCCAACGGCAAAGTCAATCAAGAGTGCTAAAATACAGGCAGGAATCGCTCCGGCCAAAATCATATGATTATCGACGGTCTGTACACCTGAGAATACGAGGTACCCTAGGCCGCCTGCTCCAACGAATGCAGCAATTGTCATCAAACCAACAGCTGTAACCGCTGAAATTCTGATACCCGCCATAATCATCGGGAAGGCGAGCGGAAGCTGAACCTTTCTCATTGTTTGACTCTTAGTCAGACCGATGCCTTTGGCGGCTTCAAGAATGTCTCCGTCAATGTTTGTTAAGCCCGTATACGTATTCTTTACGATTGGAAGGAGCGAATAAAGGACAACCATCACAATCGCCGGCGTACTGCCAATTCCAACAAAGGGAATCAGAAATCCGAGTAAGGCCAAGCTCGGGACGGCTTGAATAACGTTTGTCGTTCCGATAATCGGTTTTGAAAGCTTCTTTTCATTTGAAATTAAAATCCCTAGTGGAATACCAATGATAATGGCAATAGCTACTGATATAATACTTAAATAAAGATGCTCTCCTAGTAAACTAAGTATTTGCTGATAGTTACCAGTTAGATAATTCCAAAAATCACTCATTAAAATGCCACCTCCAAGTCAATTAATTGACTGCTTAATGCTGATAAAATGCTGCTTCTTGTGATCAGTCCTGTTAACTGTTTACCACTGTTGACAACAGGAAGATAACCTATTTTATGCTCATTCATGGTTGCTAAAACGGAAATTAAATTAGCATCCTGTGAAACGGAAAGCACATTTTGCTCCATGATCATTTCAATTGAGGTAGTTCGATTGAGCAATTGAATACCTTTTAAGGTTACAAGACCCTTAAGGACATTATGTTTGTCTGTCACCATTAAACTGTCTACCTTATGTTCCTTCATGATCTCAATGGCCTGCAGTACGGTGCGCTTCGCGGTAATTTTTACAGGCTGATGAATCATGATATCCTCGGCCATCAATAATTCAGGGTTGTTCCAAACCCTTCTTTTCCCAATGAAGCCTTCAACAAAGTCATTAGCTGGATTTTTGAGAATATTTTCAGGAGTGTCGTACTGGAGGATATCGCCGTCTTTGAGAATACAGATCTTATCTGCTATTTTAATAGCTTCGTCCATATCATGGGTGACAAAGATGATGGTCTTGTTTAATTCCTTCTGCATTTGGAACAACTCATCCTGCAGTGAGCTTCTTGTGACAGGGTCCAGAGCACTGAACGGTTCATCCATCAAGATGATATCGGAGTTAGTAGAAAAGGCTCGAGCTACCCCAATCCGCTGCTGCTGTCCGCCACTTAACTCCTTTGGAAATCGGTCCAAGTATTCCTTGTCTAATCCGACCATCTCAAGTAATTCGATTGTCTTCTTCTCAATAGAAGCTGGATCTTCGCCCTTAAGCTTTGGAATTAACTCTAAGTTTTCTTTAATCGACATATGTGGAAAAAGTCCGGTGTTTTGAATAACATATCCGATATTCCTGCGTAGTTCAATGGGATTCATTGTGGAGATATCCGTCCCATTCACAAAAATTTTTCCGGAAGTTGGTTGGATTAATTTATTGATCATTTTGAGTAAGGTGGTTTTTCCGCAGCCACTCGGTCCAATAAAAACGACCAACTGCCCAGCATCAATTTCCAATGAAAAAGGATTAATGATGCTTTTGGTTCGATACTTCTTTACAATATTCTTAAACTCTATCAAATTTCATTCCTCCTAAAATAAAAATGTACGTTCACTAATGCAACAACCCGATGATAACATATAAGTTGTTGGTTTGTCGAATCCATTTCAATTTTGATCTACCCTTCTTTCAAAATTATCTGGCTTTCCAGTACATTAGATAAAAAAATAAACGGATAGTGTAAAGAAAATAAAATTAGAATTTTCTAAGTCTCTGAGTGTTAATTTGCGATTGATTCAACAAAAAATGTTAAAATGAGGTATGAAGAAATTTATTAAAGAGGGGAATCTATTTTGAGCTTTGTTCGCGAAAAATTAAGTACGAAGTTTTTCCTATTTCTCGTGATAGCTTTTTTGTTGATTCACGTACCGCTTCTTGGAAATTATGCAAAGGTCATTAATACTCTTATTCATGAATCAGGTCATGCTTTGATCGCCTTGGTTGGCGGTAATGTGGAAAAGATTTCTTTATTTATGAATTCAGAAGGGGCAACCTATAGTAATCAGTCTACCTGGATTGGCAGCTTCTTTACGAGTCTTGCCGGCTATACCTTTGCCTCGTTTATGGCGTTCCTATCTTTCTTACTGATAGGAAAGAAAAAGCAAACTCTTTTAATTGATATTTTGCTAGTTTTTATTTTTCTAAACCTTATTTTTTGGGTTCGAAACCCATATGGGATCTTTTGGCTATGCTCATTCGCTGTTGCCTTCCTCTTCTTACTAATCAAAGGGAGCCAGGCTGTACGAGATCATTTGTTACTTCTTATTGCTTCAATTCTATTAGTGGATTCAATTCAAAGTGCCTATGAAATCTTATATTTAAGCGTTATTCAGCCGTACGGAGCGGGGGATGCTGCTAACCTTGCCCAGTTAACAGGTATTTTTCCGGCACCGTTCTGGGGGATGTTTTTCTTTCTTCAATCCTTGTGGTTTTGTTATTTCGCGCTAAAAAGAGGTTACTATAAATTAGGAAATTAAAGGACTCCAGCGACTGAGCAAGAAGCTGGAGTCTTTTCTTGGTGTTTAGCATATTGGCGACTTTTCTGACTAGATATGGTAATATAATACTAAGATTTTCCTTTCCTAAAAGGGTAGGATAACTTTTCATTTTCGTATAGGGATACTACGGTTTTACTCTATTTATTAGGGGGAACCAAGGATTTTCTATACAAATGGAAGGTTCATTTTTTTATTAAGGAGGAATTTATTATGAAAAACTTTATGAAGTTCTGCAGGAAATTTGACCCTAGCTTGGAGGCGATTTATTATGAACCATAGTAAACCCACCAAAGACTTTTTCAGCCAGCAGGTTGTATTTATTGAGGAGAATATTCAGGAATTAACCACTCTTTATTTTTCTTCAACCCCTGTCCAAGAGAGAATGAAGCATTTCTTTAGTTTGTACGTCTTAGAGGTTGATGATTTACTAAAGCAAAATCGTAATAGTACTTTCATCTCATCAATTCCTAAAGTTTTTATCGGAACAAAAGTAACTGTCCTTTACGACGATGACAATGAGACGGAAGATTATACAATCTGTTTTCCAGAACAGTCTGAACCCGATCAAGGGCATATTTCCTTTTTATCACCCGTCGGCAGACAGCTGCTGCTAAAAAATCTTGGTGAACAGCTATCACTGAAGATTCCAACAGGCGAAATTCCTGTTACTATCAAGGAAATAACATATGCCGGGGAGTTGTTGGAAGTGAAAGAGAGATTAAAAGAAGCATGAAAATGACAGAAAAAAACATGTCCGAACGAGGAAATCCGTTTGGACATGTTTTTTTGCTCGGTTAATTTTGAATCAAAAGCCAAATAGAGAACCAACGATATTTTTCTTTTTTCTTTTTACTTTGCTATCATTTAATATAAATGGTTTGTCTAATTGTGGGGGTATGTTCATTTCCTTTATTTGAATTTGAAGCCGTTCAAGCTCCAGCGCTAATTGGGTTACATGATTTTGTAAATCATCTATTTCTCGGCGATGCTGGAGGATTTGATAGGATGCAACGGAATCGGCCTTGGAATTTAGCGATATTTCTAATTCGCTGACCTTCGTAACCAAACTCTCAATGGCTGTTTCCTTTTCGCCTGTTTTAACCGACCCTTTTCTAACTCGTTTTTTTTCAATCACTGGGGTAATATCCTGAAGTAATATTCCATTTTGAAGTTGTTCATGAATAGTTTTTAATAGCTCAATATCTTCGTTATTAAAATGATAATGTCCCCGGTCATTTTTTTCCATTGGCAGCTCCATCAGTTTAACCCAGCGTTGGATGGTGCTCGCAGACACCCCTAATAATTTCGCCACTTCACTTGTATTCATGTGAGTTCCCCCTTAAAGACCAGAATTTCCACCATTTCCTCTCTTTGGCCGCAGCGACATCTCTAAAGCTTACTAACATTTGCTGGAAAGCTCGTTCCCTTTGTGTAATTTCAAGCCGATATTGATTAAACTCTTCAACAAAGAATTCACGGTCGGTTGAAATAGCCTCAGTTAGACTAGAAATTTCGTTATTTGTGGTATCGGCATAATGAGTTAACTCTTCAGAGGCTTCAGACAGCTTCCTAGAAAGGGTATGAATCTCTTCGGAATTCTCAAGTGAGACATTTGCAATGCTGTTACTAAGGTAGTGTAAAGAGTCAGCGGTCAACTCCAAAGATTTTTCAAGTGTTTCGGATAACTCTCCGATATCAGCTTTGGTGTTGGCAGTTGATTTGTAAATGGAATCAGACAGTGATTTCACCGTAATTAAGGTGCCTTTTGATATTTCTTTTTTCAGCTCGTCTACTACCTCTTTACGAACAACATTACGAATTTCATCCTTAACCTCATTTAAGAAATTTTTCTTGTACGTTTCCATTGCCTCAAAAAATAGGTCAGCATTATTTGGTGCAGTTTCATCAACAGTGATTGGAGAAACCTTTTCAGCAATGATTTCTAGTGACACTTCCGCTGTTTTTGTACTATTTTCACCCCCAGCCTTTTGTCCATTTTTCATTAATTTTCGTATCTGATCTTTACTTAACTTCTTGGTGGTCATTTGTTTTATTTCTACCAGTTGGTCAATCAACAAATCTGAATAGATTCTTGCACCTTGTTTAGATCGGGGAATTTCAAACGTTTCATCAAAGTCTTTTTCCCATTGACGTAACGTCCCCGGTGCAATATTTATTTTTCTAGATACTTCTTTTAAGGTATAGGTCTTCATTAAAATACATTCCTCTCTATTGAATCTAGGAAATAATGATCTTTGTGATAGTTATTCACCAACTGGTATCCCATTTTCCTGCCTAATGACAAAAGCTATCAAAACAAGACTGAAATCACGAAATAACAACATATTCTTGCAAAATGAGCAATTTTAACTTCAGGAAAAAAAAGTAAAAAATAATTGACAAACCGACTGACGGTTTGTAAGATAAAATTGTAAGCTAACGAAAGTAAAAAGGGGTGTAGGAGAAGTGAAGGTTTCGTCAAAAAAGAAATTGATTCAAATGATTGTTTTAAGTCTTGTTATAAACGGTGCGATTCCTGTAGTTGTTTATAATTTGCTTACGAACTACTTCTCAAGTTTTGTCTCATTGCTAATCGCCACACTGATTCCATTAGGGGATAACCTATATCATGTTGTAAAATATAAAAAAGCAGATGCTTTTGGCCTGTTTATGCTAACCGGGTTTATCTTAAGTTTATTTGCCTTTGTGCTGGGAGGAAACGAAAGATTGATTTTATTAAGGGAATCGATGGTCACTGGATTATTAGGAATGATCTTTATCGCATCGTTGTTCTTTTCTAAGCCATTGATTTACCACTTCGCCATCAAATTTAGCGTTGCTGGTGAGTCCGAAAAGAAAGGGCAATTCGCGAAGAATTGGGAGATTCCCTATTTCCGCAATGTGTTAAGGATTATGACAGCTATCTGGGGAATCGCTTTATTGGGAGAAGCAATCGTTAAAATCATTCTTGTCTATGAACTTTCGATTACGGCCTTTTTAGCGATTTCACAACTTATTTTTTACGGTGTAATTGGCGCCGCCATTTTATTTACCATGGTGTATCGCAGATATGCAAAAGTACGGCTAGATCATTTAATCAAAATCCACTAATACAACAATGCAGATTAAGTAAGGAAGGTAACCATAATGACTAATACAACTATTTACAATAATCCAAGCTTCCAACACATTCTATCGATAACAGAAGAAATCATACTTGAAAAGGGCTGTCGAAATACAACCTTAAAAGACATTATTGAAAGATCAGGATTGTCAAAAGGGGCCATTTATCATTATGTGGATAGTAAGGACGAATTATTTGGGCTAATTCTTAAATCAAAAATAGAAGAAATGAATGAAAAGTTTCATTTAACAATTACTCGTTCTATTAAAGACGAAAGCCCTAATCAAGGACGTTTCGGCGTTGTCAGCCAATTTTTTCACTCGCGGCAAAATACCAAAGATATTGGCAATTTAATCTTTATATATTTGTTAAGTCAGGATAATGAAAAAGTCAAAAAAATCCTTTATGATATTTTCAAATACAGTAAAGAAACAGGAAGCCAATGGATTAAAATGGGGCAGGCAAATGGGGTTATTCCGGCGAATATTGATGCTGAAAAAATGTCAGCACTAATGATGACATTTTCATATGGGCTACGGGTCACACAAACACTAACCACGGAGGAAGAAGATAAGATAGACCCGGGCGATATCTTTAAAATGATTATGAATACATTATCATGAGTATTTCCCCTGATTAGGGGTTAAATATACTTCCAACAAACCGACAGTCGGTATGCGAAAAATAAGAGGTGGAATACATGGAAATCAATGCCCTTGGACTTGAGGGATTAAAGCCAGTAAAGCAATTATATGCTGAGATTACCTCTGATTTAAGAAAAAAAGGGGTGAAGCAATGGGATCGGTTTTATCCCAATAGATATATCATAAAGGCAGATATAACCAAAGGGAATCTATTTGGAATTATGATTGGCAGTAAAGTAGCAGGTGCAGTTGTCCTTGATACAAATGAAAGCAAATATTACCGGAATCTTAAATGGGACGATTGTAACGGCAAGCCGTTAATCATTCATCGCTTGGGAGTACTCCCTCAGTTTCAGGGGAAGGGATACGGAAAACAGCTGCTCCAATTTGCTGAAAATTATGCCGAAACGAATGGATACACCAGTATTCGTCTTGATGTATTTAGTTTAAACCCTGGAGCACTAAAGATGTACGAACGGGCTGGTTATCAATTTGTAGGAATGGTCCGTTTTCCATTCAGGAAAGCACCATATAAATGTTATGAAAAAAATATAGTTGGGAGTTTGAGATAATGAAAAATGATAAAAAAAGAAAGTTCACCGTTGGGGCGATGTATTTTATTATTGGTTTTTTTACCATCTATATATTTGTTATGTTTATCCTGAATGGTGTTGAGTGGGCACCAATGGTAAAAGGAAAAATGAAGAATCCTAATTTCTCGCTGACAACGTGGAAATGGTTTTTCTACCCGCATATTCTTTTAGGAACTATTTCGCTTGCAATCGGTCCGTTTCAATTGACGAAGAAAAGCCAAAGAAATCCGAAGCTTCATAAAATGCTGGGGAAAATTTATGCTGTGGCAATTTTCATCAATATTCTAATGGTGCCATACCTTTCACTTTCAGCAACCGGCGGGATAGGAACAACCATTGCTTTTCTTGTTCTAAATGTCCTTTGGCTCTGGACTATGTCAATCGGAGTACTTAGGGCGACACAGCGAAAAATTACCGCCCATAAAGAGTGGATTCTTCGTAGTTATGCAATTACCTGGGTTTTCGTTACGTTTCGAATTTTCGCCATTCCCTTTTCATTATTCTTAGACAGTTCCCTTGCATTTCCCATTGCCGTTTACCTGGGCATTGTCATGAACCTCTTATTTGTTGAATGGCGGAAGCCGAAGAATAAGAAACTACCACAGGGCGAAAAATCGGAGCGACAAATCCCGTCATATAAATGAAGTTTTTTAGAAAATAGTTATAGTTGATATCTTTTTCAGGAAGAATAAGATGAAAAATATATTAATAACATAAAGTGAGGCACGCGATGAAAAGGTTATTACTTCTATTCTTTTGTTTTCACTTCTTAAGCCTTCCTGAAAAAGTATCAGCTGCCGACCCAGTTCCAATTTTGATTTATCACTCGATTGACGAATATAATGGCCATGGCTCTAAAGAGCTCTATGTAACTCCTGAAAATTTTGAAAAACAAATGACTTATTTACGGGACCATGGTTTTACATTATTAACCTTTGAACGCTGGCAAGAAAGGAAGAGAGTTAACAAACCGATTTTTCTAACCTTCGATGATGGCTACAAAAATAATCTAACAGTCTTCAGTATTTTTCAAAAGCTAAAAACGGACCATTTTTCTCCAACAGGCACCTTTTTTATCATTTCTGACTTTATCGGCCGTTCTAATCGCCTATCAAAAACTGATTTAAGAAGACTGGCCGAATCAGGGGTCATTTCTGTCCAATCACATACGGCCACACATCCGGATTTAACAAAAGTGGATAATCTTGATTATGAACTTAAAAAATCCAAAGAAAAGATTGAAAAAATAACCGGAAAAGCGGTTATTGCACTCTCTTACCCTTATGGCAGCTTTAATAATCAGGTTGTATCTGAAACGAAAAAGCATTACCAATTTGGACTTACAACAATACCGGGTCCTTTTTCTGAAATAGGTACAAAAAATGAGCTTTACTTATTACCAAGAACGTATATTAAATATTCAACATCACTTGCAGACTTTGTAAAAATAGTGGAAGGAAATAAACATTGATAGCATTATGAAAAAAAGATATTGATAAACCAATGTAATCTGAACGAAACTTCCGTGTAAACAAACACCGTTATAATAGTGGAAACGTACTATATCCTCGATTAGGGTGGGTGTTTAAATGGAAGAAACAATGGTAAAATCCTATTTGCAAAAATCACTGGATGAGTGGAAGGATGATATTTCCTTAGTCCTTACTGAAATTGCAAAGGAATATGATGAAGTTGCGCAGGAATTAAAGGTGTATTCCTATAAATATGGGATCACGAAGCAAGTGATTCAATCGACGGTAAATGAGGAAATCATCGAAAAAATTCGTGAGATGTACCATAAACCTTTTGAAGAAAATTACAACCAGTTGAAAGAATACATAAAAGACCTAGAGGAAAAACGCCGTGTATTTCAAATGTTTATCCAAAAAATTGATGAAGTAAGCAGGAAGGAGTCTGCTAAAATTACCACTTATTAGGACTTCGGTTAAGGTAATAATAAATATTTTAAAGAAGTGAGGCAATTCTTATTGAAGAATGCCTCCTTTTTGTTTTTCTGTATCGAATAGAGCGAACCACTGGAAAAGTGTCCTGCATATATTGATTAGCAGGAATGATTTGTGAGGTGTGAAACAAATGATTACCGCTACTATTGGAAGCAAAACCTATCGAATTCCGAATAACCTTGAGGAATATTTTAAAACTTTCCGTTCGCAGGTGATTGGTATGGATCAAGAATTTGAGTCACCATATGGAAAAAAGAAAATTATTTATGCGGACTGGATAGCAAGCGGGCGTCTTTACCGGCCAATCGAGAAAAAAATTTCTGAGGTTTTTGGACCTTTTATGGCAAATACACATACAGAATCAAATGTAACCAGCTTGATGATGACAGGGATTTATAAGCAATCGAAGAATATTATTAAGGACCATGTAAATGCGGGTAAGCATGATGCTGTCATCCTCGATGGCTTTGGGGTGACATCTGTAATAAATAAATTTCAGCGGATTTTGGGAATCAGGGTACATGAAAAGTGGAAAAAGCGTCTGCAGCTACAGCTTTCTGAAAATGAAAGACCCGTTATTTTCTTAACGCATATGGAACATCATTCGAACCATACATCCTGGCTTGAGACGCTAGGGGACGTGGTTCTAGTAGGACCTGATGCGAATGGACCAGTGGATATCAATCAACTGGAACAGCTCCTAGACCGTTATAAGAATCGCCGGTTGAAAATTGGTTCGTTTACAGCCTGCTCGAATGTAACAGGGATTAAGACCCCTTATCATCAATTAGCAAAAATTATGCATCAACATGGAGGTCTTTGTTTTGTTGATTTTGCTGCATCTGCCCCGTATACAGCGATTGACATGCATCCGAAGGACCCGTTGGAAAAACTGGATGCAGTATTCTTCTCGCCACACAAGTTTTTGGGGGGACCGGGTTCAAGTGGTGTCTTAGTTTTTGATAGAAGGTTGTATACCAATAAGGTTCCTGATCATCCCGGCGGTGGAACAGTTACCTGGACGAATCCGTGGGGTGAACACCAATATTACTCGGATATTGAGCTGCGTGAGGATGGAGGAACACCTGGGATACTGCAAGCGATTCGGACCGCACTTTGCTTGAATTTGAAAGACCGAATGGGTGTTGAAAATATTTTAAATAGAGAAAATGAACAGTTAGCCCTTTTACTGCCCCAATTAGAACAAATCCCTGAGTTCCGTCTATTGGATGGTCATTTAAGGGACTGCTTAGGGATTATTTCGTTTTCAATCGAAGACATTCATTATAATTTAATCGTTCGCTTGCTAAATGATCGGTTTGGCATTCAAGTAAGGGGCGGTTGTTCTTGTGCAGGTACTTACGGGCATCATTTATTTCATCTTAATAAGGAAGCTTCGAAGCAAATTACTGATAAAATTGATCATGGTGATATGTCAGATAAACCGGGTTGGGTTCGATTCTCCCTCCATCCGATTATGACAAATGAGGAAGTCCTGTTGTTTGTAAGGGCAATCAAAGAAATTATTATAAACATTGACGATTGGAAAAAGGATTATGTTTATGATAAAGCAAGTAATGATTATTTCTATATACACCATATAAGGGAAGATATGTCACCGTTATTCCGTTTCGAATGATAGTTTAAATGGGTGTAAGGATTCGCCCTTAAAAGACCGAAATACAATGAAAAGGCCGATTTAAATCAGCCTTTTTTTATTTTATTTAATTAATAAATTTTCCCCCCTGTTTAAAAACAACACAATATGGAGATTTTTATTGAAGGATGGGTAAATAATTGGACTAAATTCCCAAAGGAGGCTTTTAAATGCAATTAGTACCCCGAGAGATTGACAAGCTTATGATTGTTGTCGCAGCCGATGTTGCGAAAAGGAGAAGAGAAAGAGGCTTGAAATTAAATTATCCCGAGGCAGTAGCACTTATCACTAATGAAGTGTTAGAGGGCGCAAGGGATGGAAGAACCGTAGCCGAATTGATGGAATATGGTGCTACCATTTTGAGGCGAGAAGATGTAATGGAAGGTATTGCAGATATCATTGACGATATTCAAGTAGAGGCAACATTTCCGGATGGAACAAAACTAGTGACCGTCCATGATCCAATTCGATAAATTCAGCAGGAGGCATAAATAATGGAAATTGAAATGGAACCTGGTCAATTGTTTTTAAAAGAGGAACCGATTATTTGTAATGAGGGAAGAGATAAATCTAGGCTAAGAGTAACTAATACGGGAGACCGTCCTGTCCAAATAGGTTCTCATTTTCATTTTTTTGAGGTGAATGAAGCCTTGCAATTCAATCGGGATGAAGCCTTCGGTAAACGATTGAATGTCCCCGCTGGAGCTGCGGTTCGCTTCGAACCTGGTGATGAAAAAGAAATAGAATTGGTCTGTTTCGCCGGGGAAAGGAAAGTTTACGGTTTTAATAATAAAACCGATGGTTCTGTTGAAAGCGAGTGTGGAAAATGAGCTTTAAAATGACAAGAAAACAATATTCCCAAATGTACGGACCAACTACTGGTGATTCCATTCGGCTTGCAGATACGGATTTATTTATTCAAATTGAGAAGGATCATACTACATACGGCGACGAGGTTGTTTTTGGCGGCGGAAAAGTGATTCGTGATGGGATGGGGCAGCATCCGCTTGTAACTCGAGGAGATGGAATTCCTGATGTGGTCATTACAAATGCGGTTATTTTAGATTACACGGGAATCTATAAAGCAGATATCGCGATTCGTGACGGGAAAATTGCCGGAATCGGTAAAAGCGGAAATCCTCTAGTGATGGATGGAGTCGATATCATCATCGGTGCCTCCACAGAAATTATTGCCGGTGAGGGTATGATTGTGACCGCAGGCGGAATTGACACACATGTGCATTTTATTAATCCAGCACAAGTGGATGTTGCACTCACGGCGGGGATGACAACGTTAATTGGTGGGGGTACAGGAGCAACGGCAGGCTCAAGGGCCACTACTGTCACTCCTGGAGAATGGAATATACACCGTATGCTTGAAGCAATAGAAGGGCTTCCAATTAACGTTGGATTAACGGGTAAAGGACAAGCAGCAACGGAAGAACCGTTAGCAGAACAAATACAAGCAGGCGCAATCGGACTAAAAGTTCATGAAGACTGGGGCGCAACACCTTCAGCTATTGACCATTCATTGAAGGTGGCAGACAAATATGATGTGCAAGTGGCCCTCCATGCGGACACCTTGAATGAGGCAGGATTTGTTGAAAACACGATTGCAGCAATTAAGGACCGGGTTATTCACTTGTATCATACGGAAGGTGCAGGCGGCGGACATGCTCCGGACTTAATCAAGGCAGCCAGCTTTATGAATGTCCTGCCGTCATCAACCAATCCAACAATGCCCTATACCGTTAACACCGTCGATGAACATTTAGATATGCTAATGGTTTGCCATCACTTAAATCCATCGGTACCTGAAGATATAGCCTTTGCCGATTCACGGATTAGAAAAGAAACGATTGCTGCTGAAGATATCCTTCAGGACATGGGGATTTTCAGCATGACCAGTTCAGATGCACAGGCGATGGGGCGTATTGGCGAGGTGGTCATTCGGACATGGCAGGTAGCAGACAAAATGAAAAAACAAAGAGGCTCTTTAACAGGGGATAATAAGCTTTCCGATAATAATCGGGCAAAGCGATATATTGCGAAATATACGATAAATCCTGCAATTACCCATGGAATCGCTGATCATGTCGGATCTATAGAGGTAGGAAAAATCGCGGATCTTGTGGTGTGGTCACCGGCGTTTTTTGGTGTGAAACCAGAACTTGTTCTAAAGAGTGGTTTCATTGTATATGGGATGATGGGGGATGCAAATGCATCGATTCCAACGCCGCAGCCGATAATAAGCCGCCCGATGTATGGCTCCTATGGAAAAGCATTACCAAAAAGTTCGATAACGTTCATTTCTCAAGCCGCGTATGAAGGAAAAGTACATGAACAACTTGGATTAGAAAAAATTATTCTACCAGTTCATAGCATTCGGAAATTAACAAAGAAAGATATGAAGCTAAACTCCGAAACACCTGAACTATCTGTGGATCCCCAAACGTACGAGGTACGAGTAAACGGTGAATTGATTACATGTGATCCAGTAGATAAAGTGCCAATGGCCCAACGATATTTCCTGTTTTGAGGTGAAGAAATTGTTAATTGAAAGAATTGAAACAAATATTGAACGCATGGAAAAGGAAGAGATTATCAATCGTCATATTGAAAAGGTGTACCTTGAAAGCGCTCATCTAGTGAAACGGATTCAACGGGTTAAAACAGACCACGGCCGGGAAATCGGCATCCGATTGAAAGATCCGCGTGACCTGGTCGCGGGTGATGTATTGTATATGGATGAACGTAATATGATTGTGATTGACGTGGTTGCTGATGATTTATTAGTGATAAGTCCACGCAGTTTAACAGAAATGGGCACGATTGCTCATCAGTTAGGAAATCGACACCTGCCTGCCCAATTTGCAGATGACGAGATGATGGTTCAATACGATTACCTTGTGGAAGAGCTTTTAAAGGAATTGCAAATCCCTTATAAGCGGGAAGAGAGAAAAGTGAAACAGGCTTTCCGTCATATTGGACATAGTCATGAAGCATAATATCCTTTCATTATTTCAGCTTTGTGATTCTAACTTTCCAACCGGGTCCTTTAGTCATTCTTACGGTCTTGAAAGTTATATACAAGAAAATAAGGTACACAACCAAGAAACATTCTCTGAGTGGCTTCAGGTGTATTTGAATGAGCAGCTCATCTATTCAGATGGGCTGGCTTGTCACCTTGTTTATCAAGCGTTGGAGGAGGATGATCTTCAGAAAGTGTGGAGGTTGGACCGCTTATTGACAGTACAAAATTTACCCCGTGAAACGAGGGAAGGCACGCAAAGAATGGGAGAGCGGATGTTAAATCTTGTCGAGTCATTATATGATGCCCCGATACTCTCAACTTACAGAAATAGGATTGGGACTAAGCAATCTTTTGGTCATCCAGCAATTGTGTTTACGATGATTGCGCAATACATAAATGTTTCTAAAGCCGAGACTACTTTATTTTACCTGTATTCTGTTGTTTCCAGTCTTGTCCAAAATGCTGTCCGTGCAATCCCGTTAGGGCAGACAGCTGGACAAAAAATTATTCACCAGATTCAAGGTGATTTAGCCACGGCCACATCAAAAATTGGGCAGTTAGATGAAGAAGATTTTGGGATTGTTTCACCTGGTTTAGAGATGGCACAAATGATGCATGAGCGAATTAATATTCGTATTTTTATGTCATAAATGAGGAAGGGAAGTGTGTTTTTATGGAACCAATTAAAATTGGCGTTGGAGGCCCTGTTGGCGCAGGAAAAACAATGCTAGTGGAAAAATTAACTCGTCATTTTAATGATGAAATAAGTATGGCAGTGGTCACAAACGATATTTATACAAAAGAGGATGCAAAATTTTTAATCCAAAATGGCGTACTCCCTGCGGATCGGATAATAGGTGTAGAAACAGGAGGATGTCCGCATACTGCCATTCGTGAAGACGCTTCAATGAATTTTTCAGCGATCGATGAATTAAAAGAAAAACACCCTGATTTAGAACTTATTTTTGTAGAAAGCGGCGGAGATAATCTGGCAGCAACATTCAGCCCGGAATTAGTTGATTTTTCTATTTACATCATTGATGTTGCACAGGGAGAAAAAATTCCGCGAAAAGGCGGACAGGGAATGATTAAATCCGATTTATTTGTCATTAATAAAACGGATTTAGCACCGCATGTGGGAGCAAGTCTTGAGGTGATGGAGTCAGATACAAAAACTTTCCGTGGAGATAAACCATTTGCATTTACGAATTTAAAAGACAATACAGGTCTTGATGATGTCATCGATTGGTTAAAGCAAAATGCACTACTAAAAGGATTGGCCTAAAATGGGGGATTGGACGGGAGCATTAAACTTAGAAGTGGAAGATAGAAAAGGAAAAACGGTCGCAAAGAAGGTATATTTTCAGGGTGCATTTAAAGTTATGCGCCCTATTTACCATGATGACTCTGGCCATGCTTGTTATTATTTATTAAACCCGGGCGGCGGGTATTTAGATGGGGATCGCTACCAAATGAAAATCTCACTTTCGGAAAAGGCTAAGCTGACGGTAACAACACAGTCTGCAACAAAAGTGTATAAAACACCGAACAATTTTGCCTATCAAGAAGCAGAGATCTCCCTTCAACCAGGAAGTTACCTTGAGTATCTGCCTGATCCGCTGATTGCCTACCAAAATGCAAAATACAAACAAAAAAATGTAATTCGAATGGACAAAACAGCTACTTTCCTTTATGCTGACATTGTCACTCCAGGCTGGTCACCGGACGGAGAACGATTTAGCTATCAATCGGTCCAGATATTAAATGAAATTTACGTGGATAATGAATTAGTCGTTTATGACCATATTAGATTAAATCCTGCTACGCAAAATATGAAGGGACTTGGATTTATGGAGGGATTTTCCCATTTAGGTTCAATGATTGTAGTAGGGAAGCAAACGAACAGTACCCTGCTTGATCAGTTATATTCTGCGATTGATATGAATTCAGATGATTATAAACTTGGACTATCTTTACTTTCGGTTCCAGGATTGACAATTCGGGTGTTAGCAAATACCACACAAGTAATAGAAAAACTATTTTCGGAAATTCACCGTGTAATAAGCCAAGAATGGTTTAATACAGAACCAAGCTTTCTTAGAAAATATTAATAGTTACGACCCAGTAGATTAAATTTAGGCTCCCGCGGTTATGGTAGATGATGGTTTGTTTAGCCATGCGAATATCATTTTAAGTAAATGGAAAAACTAAATAGTAAATATATATAGGGGGTGCTTTATGTTTGAAAAATTTAAAGTATACCATCTATTCAAAGGGCAAGTACATGAACGCCCTCATTTTTCGTTAAGGATAAAAGGTCATGATTATAAAGGAATGGTCCATGGTGATAAAATACATTGGTATCATCCCCATCCTAAGCAAAAGCATGAAGAAGATTTTCTCGATGCTGTAGAGACCAAGGTTTTTAAGATGATGAAAGGTCATCTAGTAAAATGAAACAAAGCAGCCCGAATTTTCGTTCGGGCTGCTTTGTTTTTTCTTCAAATAGACCGAAGGGATTTCATTGCACCGAGGAGAAGCCATGTACAGAAAACGAAAGGCATTGTCAGTGCCGGAAGTCCATATGGTAACAGCCAGGTCACAACACTGGCCGTAATGGGAACGGTTAAACATGCCGCCAAAACGCCATATAAAAGTGCATATCGATGGCCCTCTTTATAAACGACCGCTACAGCGATCATGGTTAAAATCGCATTATATCCATAAAGCCCCATAAAGATTAAGCTATGTTCTCCCCCGAGTGCATACGCGGTCAGTAATGCTGCTCCATTTCCTATTATTGCATAGAGCCCAAATCTCCACCCTGCCCAAAATATAGCAATATAAAGCAAAATTCCAGACCAGTTATTATCAAGAAAGAAAATTTGCCCCATTCCATTAACGGCTCCGTCAAACCAATTTGTCTCGCCTTGTATATTTAGTGTCCAATTAGCTAATGATTGTGGTGCAAGCTTAGGATCAATCTTAAATGAAACTAAGCGGTAAGCAGTCAGCAATAAAAACCATGTTAAGATAATAAAAGGAAAAGTGAGAACAGGGAGTCCAACTTGCCTCATGATATGAATCATTGCTGCTGTAAATATGGCTGCGATTGCGGCCCCAGCTAAGGCAATAATCCAGCGGTTATCGCCTCTTAAAAACAAGGATAGGGCCATACCGGTCAGCACTGAGTTATAACCATAAATCCCTTGGTTAACAGTCTTTCCATTTGCTCCCCCTAATTTTCCAATTAGTGTTCCAGTGATGGATGATAAAAGGGAAATAATTCCCATCGGCAGGGAAAACACCATTATCGCTATTAATATTATGAATCCAGTGACTGCATTTTCAATCAAAATAACTTGAGAAATTCCTTTTAGGGATGAAGATATCAACCAATTAAGCGTTTCTCTGCTAATAATTTTACCTATCCTGTAATGAATTTATTACCACTCCCTTGTGATGCTACTAGTAATTAATTTCCCTAAAATAAACAGAAATATGAACTGACAATATTGTGGAATCTCTTCACAAATCGCCAATATCAATTTAAAATAATAGATACAATTGATATAGAAGATAACGTGCAGCATGAGGGGAGACTTTTCTTTGAAAAAAGTATATATCATCCACGAAAATAGCGAATGGACCATTCATCTAACAAAGCGTCTAGATGAGCTAGGTGTCCCTTATGAAGAGTGGCATCTTGACAGCGGCCGGCTTGATTTATCAAAAGAACCGCCAGAAGGGATTTTTTATAACCGCATGAGTGCATCTTCACACACAAGGGGTCACCGCTTTGCACCGGAATTTACCGCACAGGTTCTTGCTTGGCTTGAGACACATGGCCGAAAAGTAGTTAATGGTGCGAGGGCACTGCAACTTGAGGTCAGTAAGGTTGTCCAATATTTAGAACTAAATAAATTTGGCATTCTAACACCACGAACAATTGCGGCAGTGGGGAAGAGGCAAATCCTAGAGGCAGCAGCTGAGTTTTTGGATACACCATTTATTACTAAACATAACCGTGCCGGAAAAGGGCTTGGTGTCCAGTTGTTTCAAACCATCGATGGGTTAAAAAACTATGTAGAAGGTCCTTCATTCGAAGAACCAGTGGACGGAATAACCTTAATCCAAGAGTATATTCAAGCACCCGAGAGTGTTATTACACGTTGTGAATTTGTCGGCGGGAAATTCGTCTATGCTGTGGAAGTGGATACTTCTGAGGGCTTTCAGCTATGCCCAGCGGATGCCTGTCAAATTGGAGACTTATACTGTCCTGTAGGTGAAGAAAAGGAAGAAAAGCCAAAATTTAAAATTATTGAAGGTTTTTCAGATCCCATCCTCGAAAAATATGAGCAGGTCCTTGCTGCTAATCACATACAAGTTGCTGGCATTGAATTTATCCGTAATTCAGCAGGTGAAATTTATACTTATGATATCAATACGAATACAAACTATAATTCTGATGCAGAAGAAAAAGCTGGAAAATTCGGCATGCTCGATCTCGCCAAATTTTTAAAATTCGAACTAAATAACTAAGAAAAAAAGCTCTCCAGAAAAGGAGAGCTTTTGCTATTATTAAGCTTTTGCTGCTTGAAGTTGCAGGCTGATTTTTACTTTTTCCGCAACAAGTACGCCGCCAGTTTCAAGAGCTGCGTTCCATACTAGGCCATAATCAGAACGGTTAATGGTTCCTACCGCACTGAAGCCCACTTTTTCATTTCCCCATGGATCTTTTCCTTGACCTTCGAAAGTCACTACAAAAGTTTCTGGTTTTGTGGTACCACGAAGTGTTAAATCACCAGTTACGTTGTATTCATCATCATCTGTTTTTTCAATGTTCGTTGCTTTGAATGTCATTGTTGGGTGATTTTCAACATCAAAGAAATCTGCAGAAACCAAGTGGCCATCACGATCTTTATTGCGAGTGTCTACACTTGCAGTATCAACTGAAAATTCAATGCTTGCAGTAGTTAAATCAGTTGGATCTGCTTCAATTGCAGCATTGAAGCTATTAAAAGTTCCTTTCACGTTGGCAATCATCATGTGACGAACAGAAAAATCAACACTGCTGTGTGAAGCATCAAGAGCCCAATTTGTTTTTGTCATGATAAATCTCTCCCTTTTTGTTTTGAAATTATTTATCTTGAATTTAATATAACTCATTTCAAGATAAATTATATGATGTTAGTCACTATATTGTCAATTGTTTTTTTTAAAATATATTAGGGAATGAGATGAAGCGGGTGTGTAGGAGAAAAAGAAGTAGAGATTGTTTTCGGAAATTTTTCAAAAAAAAAAACGCCAATACGGCGTTTTTTTGTAAGCAAATTATTGAAAATAAAAAAGGAGCATGATAAAATGAAATTTGGCACAAAATGTTATTATGTTCATTTAGCTAAATTACTCTATAATAACATTAACACATCTTTTTGTGGTTGTCAACATATTGGATCAAAATTTTAGCTGGAGAGTGGTTTCATGAGCGATGTTCAAAGCAGAGACTGGCAATTGGAACAGCAACGAGTCAATTTAGTAGTTACTGAAATTGATAAAAAAGTAAGTAAATTAACACAAAATGCCGGCAAAGTTAGCTCAGACGTTCTCGAGATTCGGAAAACCTTTTGGGATGATGTTACCGTCAATACGGATGATCCGGATGATGCAATAGAGACGGCAGCGAGTATTAAGCAGCAGGCAGAACTACTTTCAGAGCGGGAACGGACACATAAACAATTAGATCACCATCTCAAAACCCTTGCTAGGCTAAAATATTCCCCCTACTTCGGCCGCATTGATTTTTGGGAAGATGGGGAAAAGTCGGCAGACCAAGTTTATTTAGGGATTGCTTCGTTCATGGATGAACAGGATGAGAACTTCTTAATCTATGACTGGCGCGCCCCGATTTCTAGTCTTTATTATGACTATTCTCCGGGTCCTGCCCAGTATAAAACCTTAGACGGGAATATCAAAGGTGAAATGGAATTAAAACGGCAATTTATAATAAGGGGTTCGGAAATAAAGGGGATGTTTGATACAGGGGTAACGATTGGTGATGAAATGCTTCAAGAAGTACTTGGAAATAACGCCAGTACGCAAATGAAAAGTATCGTTGCTACGATTCAACGTGAGCAAAACCAAATTATCCGAAATGAGCGGAGTAAATTGCTCATTGTTCAAGGTGTGGCTGGGAGTGGTAAGACCTCAGCTGCATTGCAGCGAGTTGCCTATTTACTTTATCGCTATCGCGATACGCTAAAGTCGGAAAATATTATGCTGTTTTCTCCCAACCCAATGTTTAATAGCTATGTTGCAACAGTGCTGCCAGAGCTTGGAGAAGAGAATATGCAGCAAGCCACGTTCATGGAGTATTTAAATCACCGATTAAATCGTGAATTTGAAGTAGAGGATCCATTCAGCCAAATGGAGTACCTGCTTAACGGGCAAGAAGACGAATTATATACAACTAGGGTTGCGGGAATTCGCTATAAGGCAAGTCTGGAATATAAAAAGATGATTGATCAATATGCCTCGTCTCTGTCAAAACATGGATTAATGTTTAGGGATTTATTGTTCAGAGGTGACGTTTTAATCTCGAAAAAAGAGATTCATGATTATTTTTATTCTTTAGCAGAAAGCTATTCTATTGCTAACCGAATACAGCTGGTTAAGGAGTGGCTTTTAAAGGAATTGAAGCGAGTTGTAAGAAGGGAACGGTCGCAAAGCTGGGTCGAGGAAGAAATTCAGTTTCTTGAAAAAGAGGACTATCTTGAAGCATTCAAGATAATGCAGGAAAAGAACCGCTTTAACGATAATACATTTGATGATTTTGAGCAAGAACAAAAGCTCTTAGCCCAAATGGTGGTGAAAGAAAAATTCAGGCCTTTATTTAACAGGGTAAAAAGGTTGAATTTTATCGATATGTCAGGCATCTATTGCCGTTTATTTGAATATGATTGGCGAAATGCTGAAGGCCTGCCGCCTGACTGGGATCAAATTTGCAAGGAAACGGTGAAGCGATTAAACAAGCTGGAAATTCCTTATGAGGATGCAACTCCATACGTATACCTTCAAGATTTAATCGAAGGGCGGAAATCGAACACTGCCATCCGCCATATATTTATTGATGAAGCACAGGATTATTCTCCATTCCAGTTTGCCTTTATTCAATTGCTTTTTCCTTATAGTAAAATGACGATGCTCGGTGACTTTAATCAAGCGATTTTTTCCGGTGCAACGGGATCTGCGACGGTTTTAACGGATTTGAATTTAATAGGTGAGGAAATTGAAACGATTGTTTTGACAAAAACCTACCGCTCAACACGGGAAATTGTTGAGTTCACAAGCGGTTTGATTGATGGTGGGGGAAAGATCGAACCATTTAACCGAAAAGGAAGGAAGCCCGTTATTGAACGAACAACAAAGACAAGGATCAACCATTTAATTTTAGAAAAGATTAAGGAATATCAAAATGAAGGGCATCGTACTATTGCAGTTATTTGCAGGACGGCTGCAGAAAGTAACCTTGTTTTTGAAGCACTTAAAAATGACCTTCCCCTTTATTTAATTGAAAAAGGAACAGTTTCTTATGAAAAAGGAATTCTGGTTATCCCTTCCTATCTGGCAAAAGGGATTGAATTTGATGCTGTCATCCTTTACGATTGTTCGGAGTATAAGCGTGAAAGTGAACGGAAGTTATTTTATACTGTCTGTACTCGTGCCATGCATGAATTGTATATGTACGCAACAGGTGAAATTAGCCCGTTAGTAAATCTCGTATCAAGGGATGCGTATGAGTTAAAATGAATACTTACAGAATAAAAGACTGTCGAAAAACTTTCGATAGTCTTTTATTTCAATCATTTCCTTTAATAAACACACTTATTGAGGTTAGAAAAGGTGTGTTGTAATACTTTAGATTGATTTGCCTCCCTGTTGATTGGAGCGGAGGGCACTCGACTCCTGCGGGATATAGAGGTCACTGGAGACCCCGCAGGCGCCATAGGCGCCAGGACCTCCCCGCGGAAAGCGAGTGCCAGGAGCGGAAATCAACAGGCACAATTGCAGGGAAAAAATTGATATTTAGATTCTGACAAAATGAAAAATTGCCGAGAAAAATATCCTTTCTCGACAATCTGAGCAGCGGCATAAGTCGCTGTTTTATTTAAACAATGGTAAAGGTTATTTATTTTTTCCATTGTTTTTGGACTTGTTCATAGGCGAGACGGAGGATTTCTTCATCCGGTGTGTCCTGATTCGTAATGACATTTGTTAAATAGTTTCTTCCTTCAAACGTTATTGTTACTTCTACTTGTACCATATTAAATCACCTTTCTTTACAAATTGAATATATATTTGTTGATTAAAAATTCCACAACAATCTATTGTATTAATGAAACTTATAAAGTATGCTGATTGAAAAAAAACTTCCCTAAAGGAAGCTTTAAACCTCGATGACCATAAATTCCTCGGCGAACAATTGCACCTTGTATTTGTCTACTTTGTTCTTTTTCAGTAAGGATTCTGCGATGACCAGATGGGCTTGAAGGGAAACATTTCTTTTTAAATCACGAATGGATACATCGCCATTTAATAATTGAATAGCTTTATCTTGGATGTCTTGATTCTTAGAAGACTTGTAAAGGAGATAAGCAATACAGGTAACTTTGTCCACGACAAACACTCCCTATTAATCAAGAATCGAACTTTTGATTATTAATTCGCCATAAACGGCGTTTATCCTGCTATTTTTCAGAAGATTTTTAAAAATCCATGACAATTTTGTGATTAATCGTACTTTTTCATGGAAATCAACAAAAAAGTGAAATTAAGCGCCAATATACCGGAAATTTGTTGAAAATTGCTTCTCTGATATGATATTTTATATAATATTGAAGGGATAAAAGACACACGATGATGGTACGGAGAATTTTACCTTTCGTCCCGATTGGGATGGGAGGTTTTTTACTATGCCATCTAGAGATTTGCACGAAGTGACCTGCTGCCGAATGGGTGGACGTTATACATATGATTTAGGAGGAATTACAATGAAACAGACCTTAATTAAGGAATTGTACAGAAATACCGACAGCTTTATTGAACAAAAGGTACAGTTATCTGGATGGATTCGTACTATTCGCGATTCCAAAACCTTTGGATTCATTGAATTAAATGATGGCAGCTTCTTTAAAGGGGTACAGATTGTATTTGATGAGCAATTGGAGAACTTTAAGGACATTGCCAAACTGCCTATTAGTTCATCGATCACGGTTGAGGGAGATTTTATACATACTCCTCAAGCGAAGCAGCCATTTGAAATCAAGGCAACTAATATTGTCATTGAAGGAACTTCAAATGTTGATTATCCTTTACAAAAGAAAAAGCATTCATTTGAATATTTACGAACAATTGCGCATTTAAGACCGAGAACCAATACATTCTCAGCCGTATTCCGCGTGAGATCACTTGCATCGTATGCGATTCATAAATTTTTCCAAGATAAAGGTTTTGTTTATGTGCATTCTCCAATCATTACCGGCAGTGATACTGAAGGTGCGGGGGAAATGTTCCGTGTAACCACTCTTGATTTGGATAATCCTGCAAAGAACGACGAAGGTAAAACTGATATTACAAAGGACTTCTTTAATAAAGAAACCAATCTGACCGTTAGCGGGCAGCTTTCTGCTGAATCCTTTGCGTTAGCATTCCGGAATGTCTATACGTTTGGACCGACATTTAGAGCAGAAAATTCAAATACAGCGCGACATGCAGCTGAGTTTTGGATGATTGAGCCAGAGCTAGCCTTTGCTGAGCTTCCTGATACCATGGATTTAGCTGAAGAAATGGTGAAATACGTAATTGGCTATGTTCTGGAACAAGCTCCTGAGGAAATGAATTTCTTTAACAGCTTTATTGAAAAGGGGTTATTAGACCGTCTTAATAATGCCTATACGGCAAACTTTGGCCGTGTGACGTATACGGAGGCCATCAAGTTGTTAGTCGAATCAGGTGAAACGTTTGCCTACCCTGTGGAATGGGGAGTGGACCTGCAAACAGAGCATGAACGTTATTTATGCGAACATGTCTTCAAACGCCCAGTATTTGTCACTGATTATCCAAAAGAAATTAAAGCCTTCTATATGAGGTTAAACGAAGATAACAAAACAGTTGCTGCCATGGATTTACTTGTGCCTGGAATCGGAGAATTAATTGGCGGCAGCCAGCGTGAAGAACGTGAAGAAATTTTGGCTGGAAAAATTAAAGACCTTGGCATGAACGAGGAAGATTATTGGTGGTACCTTGAACTCCGAAAATACGGCGGTACAAAACATTCCGGCTATGGGATTGGTTTTGAGCGCTTAATTATGTATTTAACAGGTATGTCAAACATTAGAGACGTCATTCCATTCCCTAGAACACCAGGTAATGCAGAATTTTAATACAACAAGAAAAGACCAATTCGCTGAATTGGTCTTTTCTTGGCCTGCAAACTTCATTTTAAAGATCCTGTAATTCTTCCTCGAAATAAAAAGTTTCCGGGTGCTCTTTAACGATATAAGAATATCTCTTCATATTTTTTACATACTGCCATTTCAAAATAGTGACTGCCTCTCCCGTTTCAATAATATTAACAGTCTGACCGGATTTGTATCGATTATTTGCGTTTTTCAAATTTAACACCCCTTTTATATTCCCATCCTTAGTATAACACAAATGAATGAACTACTATGTAACTTCATCTGATTAAAGGAATAGAGTAAAGATAAAGCCATTCATTTTGAATTATTACCTAACTATGATATGCTAAATAAAAGTGAGGTGTCGTTTTGACAAATTTTAAAGCAAAAAAGAGTAACCTCAAAGATTTATTAGCAAAAAGAGGAATGGACCTGGATAGTTTGGAAAGGAATACAAATATACCCAGGGATCAGCTCGATGACTACCTGTCAAAGAGAGTTATGAATTTAAATAATGCGATGACAATCTCCAAAGAATTAAATTGCCGGATTGAAGATTTATATGTTTGGACGGCAGAAGAAGCATAAACATGAAAAAGCAGACTCGAATGATGAGTCTGTTTTTTTGTTTTTTTTAGCAAAAATATATTGGATTCAATAAAATTAATTAAATGCTTAATAAAATTAATTTTTTGTTTTAATTATATAAAATAATTTAATATTTATATTTATTTTTTGAGGGGAATGATGTATTATATGGTTAAAGAAGGAAAGGAGGAAAAAATGTCATATCCGGTTATTACACATTGCCCTGTTTGCAGTAAGCAATTAAAAATTATGAAATTACAATGTACTCATTGCCAAACCACGGTGGAAAATGAATTTCAGTTTTCAAAATTAGCAGCTCTAAGCCAGGAACAGCTCCATTTTATCGAGATTTTCCTAAAATGCCGTGGAAATATTAAAGAAGTTGAAAAAGAATTAGGTATTTCTTATCCAACTGTTCGAGGGAAATTGGATGATATTATTTCTTCTCTTGGATTTGCATTAAGCAAGAAGTCAGAAATCGATAAACGGAAAGTTGTTTCCATGCTGGAAAAAGGTGAAATTACTGCTGAAGAAGCCATTCATTTATTAAAAGAGGGGGAAGCGTAAATGAAGGAAGAAATCTCAAGGGTGTTAACAATGGTTGAAGAAGGGAAGCTGGATAAGGAAAAAGCAACTGAGCTGATTAATGTATTGCAGGGGAAGGACCAGCCTGTCAAACTACAAAAAGATATCCCTTACGGTAACAAATTGTTAAAAATCCGAGTAGCCACGGAGAAAGGTGACAATGTAAACGTAAATCTGCCAATTAATTTAGTCAAGGCAGTACTGAAAGTGGGAACGAATATTGCTGAAAAAATTCCTGAAGCAGCAAAATACGTAAAGGATATTAACGTAGATCTCTTAATTGCGGCCATCGAAAATGAATTAGACGGACAAATTGTCGATATCACTTCGGCAAATGGTGATAAAGTATTCGTGGTGATTGAGTAACCGATGCTTAAAGTCAGAGTGAAGGTTAAAGATAAAAGGTTTATTGTACCTGTTCCCTACCCGGTTTTAAATTTTGTATGTACTGTTATCACTTCAAAAAAATTTAATCGTTTTGTAAATCAAGCAATTGAAAAAGATGGGAGGAAATTCAAAGTCCCCCACATAGAAAGGAAAGACCTAAAACCGCTGCTTAAGGCATTCGCGGAGCATAAAGGGATAACGTTGGTTGATACAAAATTAAACGATGGTACAGAAGTGACGGTCAAGTTGTGAAGCATTATCCGAAATTTGGGGATAATGCCTTTTTTTTCTTCTTAATTTTAGGCTGTGTTAAAAGTGAATGTTGATTTCCGTTCCAGGCGCTTCGCTTTCCGCGGGGCGGGCGGTGAGCCTCCTCGGCGCTAAAGCGCCTG
>NZ_JBHVSI010000027.1:0-15395 GCF_042885335.1 Neobacillus sp. NPDC058068
TGCATGTATTAGGCACGCCGCCAGCGTTCGTCCTGAGCCAGGATCAAACTCTCCAAGAAAGTTGATTAGCTCATTTGTTACGTTGGCTTAGTTTCTAAAAGAAACTAAAAAATATTGTTTGTTGACGTTTTTGTTTGTTTAGTTTTCAAAGAACAAATGTAATCATCGCTCAAAAGCGACTTTTTAAATATATCATCTGTTAATCGTAATGTCAATAACTTTTTTCAAAGTTGTTTATTACGTCCTCAGCGACGTTTATTAATATAACAAGATAATAAATAAATGTCAACGCATTTTCTAAAAAAATATTGTGTGGATGAAATTTTTCTATTCAACCTTACCCCTTTTTCCTATCCTTCTTCCCTCTCCTCATATATTTTAAGCATTCATGTGGAGAAGCAACCCGTCTAAATAATGTAAATAAGATTTTATATCTTTCTTCCATTGCTCTTTTTACGATATGATCAATGCGCTCATCCCGTAAATCAAATAATATTTCATCCATTTCTCGTTTAATTAGGTATTCCATTTCTTTTACTTCTTTTTCGTTTATTAGAAGTCCAAACATTGAATAACCTCCAGCGAAAGAATTTAGTTATAGTAGTCTTTTCCAATAATTGAAATTTTTATTATAAAAATCTTAAATCATAATTTTAATCATACAGGCATAGTTATTAGACAAGGATGGTATTGGACGAGGTGGGAGCCAGATGAAATTCTTTTTAATCGTAAATGGAAAATCTTTGAAAAACGTTACACTTATTTTGATAGCTGCTTTTTTTACCGCTGGGTTTCTTTACATGGAAAACCATGCACTAATACCGGTCTTTTCAACCAAGGATGGGCCGAAAGCAGTTTATCGCGGAGAAAAGGACCTTGCGCTTACCTTTAATATTGGCTGGGGCGATGAGAAGGCAGAACCGATTTTAGACATTCTAAAAAAAGAGAATGTTAAATCTGCCACGTTCTTCTTGGCCGGGTCATGGGCTGAACAGCACCCTGACATCGTCACACGAATTGTAAAAGATGGGTTTGAAATTGGCATTCTTGGATACGAATACGTAGACTACATGGATATCGAGGATGTTAAAATCGGCCAGGACATTTCAAAAGCTCGGGAAGCTTTTAAAAAGTTAAATGTGAAGGATATAAAACTTTTGCGTGCACCGACTGGACATTTTGATAAGCGCACCTTAAAAATCGCTAAAAGATATGGGTATTCGGTGGTCCATTGGCGAATTGATTCAAAGGATTGGCAAAATCCCGGGGTTGCAAAGATTGTGGAAAATGTGAAAAAGGCTGATAAGGGCGATATTATTCTACTCCACGCCTCAGATTCAGCCAAACAAACAGCGAAAGCACTTCCGCTAATATTGGAGGATATCCGTCAAAAGGGGCTAAAGCTCGTATCGGTTTCCGAAATGATCGCCAATGGAGAAATTCATTCACAGGAAATTAAATAAGAAAATGAACAAAAAACCGCCCATTAATTTAAATGGACGGTTTTTTGTTCATTTTCTTATTATTTTTTGCTTTGTTATCTGATTGACTTTTTCGTTGGTGTCTTTCCTGTTCTGATTTCTTATTTAGTTTATGAAGGATTAATACTTGATAGGCATTACAGGCCAATAACGCAAACAGCATTACGTAGAACCAACTTTTTGAATTAATCCAAAGAACCGGAACCCATTCCACTAACGTAGCGACAATCATAAAGAAAAGAGCGGGAATAAACGCATGCTGATTTGTTTGTTTAGCTTTTAACCAAGCAACAATCAATCCGCCAATTAGAAGAATAAGTGCGGGAACAATATAAAGCAGAATAGAATCTTCCGACTTGGCAAAGTTTACATATCGGAAATAAACTAAATCAAATAACCCAAATAATACGAGGACCACCTGAATACTATTCCAGAGGGCAACGGATTTAAAGATTCCTAAACCAAATCGATGAATGGTTAAATAGGCGAAAAAACCCATTTGACTGATGACACTGAAGAGAAACCCCATGACAATTAACCAGACGAGGGCCGAAATAATATCGCCAATTTTAAAATGAACAAAATATGGCTGCAATTCATGCCAGCGCACAAACAATCCCACAAAAGCCGTCGTGACCCCGCCAACTAATAATGTGTTCCAAAAAAGTTTTACCAAATTACGGCTTGTCACACAATAAACCCCCATGCTATTAAAATAAATACCCTACTGATTGTACCAAGCCCCATTTGAAAAATCCATAATTTGCGTTCCTTACGAATAATCTTCGCTGATTTTCTTCATTATAAAATTAAGGATTCTTATGTGAAAGGAGCTTGAAAATGAAAGTAAAAAATATAGTGCTCCTCCTGCCCATCATGGTGTTCTTGACAAGCTGTTCGTCGGGTGATACAAGCAGCGGAGGGCAAATAGATTACGATCAGACTAAGAAAATGGTTGTTGATATCCTAAAAACAGATGACGGAAAGAAAGCAATTCAGGATGTCATGTCCGACGATAAGATGAAAGAAAAGCTGGTTATGGACCAAAAGGTGGTCTCCGATACCATACAACAAACACTAACATCAGATAAAGCGACAGAGTTTTGGAAAAAAACCTTTAATGATCCAAAATTTGCTCAAGGCGTAGCAAAAAACATGAGGTCCGAAAATGAAAGATTATTAAAGGAATTAATGAATGATCCCGAATACAGAGGAATGATGATTGAGGTTTTTAAAGAACCTGAAATTCAAAAAGAGCTGGCTGATGCCCTAAAAAGCAAAGAATACCGCGAACATCTTCAGAAAGTCATTACAGAGACGGTCGATAGTCCGCTATTTAAGGTTAAAATGCAAGAGATCCTGCTAAAAGCAGCGGAGGACATGAAAAGCAAGGAAGGCAGTAAAGGAGACCAAAGCGACAGTAAATCCAGCGGCGGGCAAGGCGGCGGCTCTTAAATATGAAATCCCCATTTTAAAAAATAACACCTCTCCCGCAAGCCGGAAGAGGTGTTATTTTTTATTTAGTCAACAGGCTTACCGTCTTTTCGGCAATTTCTAAATAAATTTTTCCAATCTGGTGATCTTCCTGATACACAGAAGGAGCAAAGTCTTCATCGTTCCAATCCGGCTGGTTCAACGGCAGGCGTCCAAGCACCTCTGTATTCAATTCTTCCGCCAATTTATCACCGCCGCCTTGGCCAAATACATATTCTTTTTCACCGGTTAACTTGCTTTCAAAGTAAGCCATATTTTCAATGACACCAAGCACCTCATGCTCGGTGCGAAGCGCCATTGCTCCGGCACGTGCCGCCACAAAGGCTGCTGTTGGATGCGGCGTAGTGACGATAATTTCCTTACATGCAGGCAGCATGGTGTGAACATCTAAGGCCACATCCCCAGTACCCGGCGGTAAGTCTAATAGTAAATAATCGATTTCTCCCCACTCAACTTCATTGAAGAAGCTGTTTAACATTTTACCCAGCATCGGTCCGCGCCAAATAATTGGAGCATTATCCTCGACAAAGAAGCCCATTGAAATAACTTGGACACCAAAACGTTCCACCGGGATAATCTTTTCGCCGCGAACAACTGGTCGTTGAGTAATCCCCATCATATCAGGAACACTGAAACCATAAATATCGGCATCAATGAGTCCAACTTTTTTACCAAGGCGTGCAAGGGCAACAGCGAGGTTAACAGATACCGTTGATTTTCCAACCCCGCCTTTTCCGCTCGCGATTGCGATAAACGTTGTATTCTCAGAATTAAGCAGGTTTTTATCTTTATTTTCTGGTTCAGCATGTCGGTGTGCAGCTAATACCTCTTCAGGCAGCTCGCTGAAACGAATTCCCACCGTTGCCGCTCCTGCTTCTTTTAATAGGTTAACAATCTGGGTTTGCAGCTGTAATTGTTCGCTCGTCCCCGTTCTTGCAATTCCTATTTTAACGCTGACGTGGTTCTTTTCTTCTTTAATCTTAACTTCCTCAACTGCATTTAATTCAGCTAATGTCTTATGTAAAAATGGTTCTTTGAGGCTGCCAATAACCTCACGGACGCTCACTTCTGTTAACATAAAAAAACACCTCACCTTTTGAATTCGTTTCCATACCTAAGTATATCATAATCAAGCATAGAAGCAGTTAAATGAATCACACTGTTTTACCTTTTAAAATATAGGAAACAGCCATGAAAAATGGAAGACGGTGGCCGCCTTCCTTAATCTGTTTCCTTTAATTCCTTTTCATTTGTAAAATACCGCATAATACCATTATTAATCGATGCGGCTACCTTGCTCTGATAGGGCTCTGTTTTTAACAATTCCTTTTCTGTTGGATTGGAAAGAAAGCCAACCTCTACCAATATTCCTGGTTTTTTAGCATGCTTTAAGATATAAACATTATTAATTGGCTTTGCTTTTCGAGTTGTATTCTCCAAGTTCTTACGCAGCTCTTCCTGAATAAATTTAGCAGCTCTGGCATTTTCCTTATGCTGGGGTGCATAGAAGGTTTGGGCACCGCTCCATCTAGCGGACGGAATCGCATTTAGATGAATGCTGACAAAAAAGTCATTATCGGAGCTATTGATCATTTTTAATCGCTGTTTCAAATCTTCTACTTTTCTTCTACTGTAGCCCTTTACATCAGGGTCGGCGAGGTCTTTATCCGTTTCCCGCGTCATAATCACAAGAGCGCCCTGCTCCTGAAGATAATCCCTGACTTTAAGCGTAATTTTTAAGGCAATGTCCTTTTCAAGCGTTTTGCCGGTTCCAGCTCCGCCATCCGGTCCGCCGTGCCCTGCATCAAGCAAGATGATCTTTCCCGATAGCGGCAGATTCCATGAATTCCATGAATTATTTTCGGAAAAATCATGCTGTAATATGAGAAATAACACAAGTAATCCTGCAATAAAGCTGATAATTTTCAATCTGCGCTTTAACAACCCTAATCATTCCCTCCCGCTCGTCCCTGATTCAATAAAATATATGGGACAAGGAGCAGTTTTAGAACAGGAAAGAAATGCAAGGGTATTAGTGAAGTCGAAGCTTGTGGCGTCTTTGGCCTTTTTCGTACCCTTCCCGCCACCAGACGTGAATATATTGTTCACAAAGGTAATAGAGGGATTCACTCATGGTCCCTTCCTCCCCATTTCCCCAATAAAGCAAAAAGTTGTACAGCGTATCAATAAGGTGTTTTTCTTCGCGAAAGCAGCGTAAGCGCACTGCTTCCATATCCTCGCCATAATAACCAAACTTGCTGAATTTTGCTCCTAATAAGAAGGCTTCCAGTGCCACATCATAACAAGCTTCCTCTATTCCTGTATTCATCACAAAGCTTGAGGCGATTTTTGTCGACCCAAAGTATTGTCGTACTCTTTCTTTCAATGTATTGATCGATAACTCCTTCAATACGGAGCGCTCGTATTTTATTTGTTTTTCTCGTCTTTTTTCTTTAAAGGATGTAATCACAGTCACTTCATTTTCACCTCTTAGAACTAGTCTTTATCCCGCGTTGATAAGAAATGCAAAGAGGCTTTTTCCAATTTTTATTCCTGTGAGGATGATCCCAATTAAAGCTGGCCCCAACCGATTTTGTCATTTGGAACCCGGATAAAAGGCTGTCTGACTCTTTTCTCATCCAAAAGTTGTAGATAAAGTTCAAGCTTTTTTCTGAGGGAGGATTTGGAAGAGACCAGTATACTTAAGACATCAAGTAATGAAGGGAAGATAACATATATGAAAAATAAAGTCGTAATGATTACTGGTGCCTCTAAAGGCTTGGGGAGAGCTTTAACATTTGCATTTGCAAAAGAAGGAGCGAAGTTGGCGATATGTGCAAGATCTGCGGAAAGCTTACTGAGAGTGAAGGAAGAAGCCGAGGTTTTCGGTGCTGAAGTACTGGCGGTTACAGCTGATATTGCTAAGTCAAGAGATGTGGAACGATTCGTTGCGATGGCTGAGGAGGAATATGGCCATATTGATGTCCTGATCAATAATGCCTCTATCTTGGGACCAAGTCCAATGCCATTACTTCTCGACTACCCTGAAGAGGACTTTGCCGAGGTGCTCCGGGTGAATGCAGTTTCGCCTTTTCTTGTAACAAGAAGAGTAATTCCGGGTATGCTTGAGCGGAATTTAGGATCGATTATCAATGTAACATCGGAAGCCGGCCATACGGGCTTTGCAGGTTGGGGAGCATACGGGATTTCAAAATTTGCCGTTGAGGGCCTCACGCAAACGTGGGCAGATGAATTAAGAGAGACCAATGTCCGTGTCAACATGGTCGATCCGGGGGAAATGGACACTGACATGCACCAATTAGCTGTACCTGACTGCGATTATCCATTGGCTAAGCCCGAGGATGTCGTTGAGATATTTTTATACCTAGCATCAGATAGAGCTGCAGGAATTAATGGCCAGCGGTTTGCGGCCCAGTCAGAGGAGGTGTAAGGAATGACAGCTATTAAAGCGTTGGATTTTTATCTTCCAGATGAACTTAATGCTTCCCATCCTCCGGAAAAACGAGGCTTACGAAGGGATCATGTCAGGATGATGGTGCTGGACCGGACAACAGGTGAAATCAAACATGACCGTTTCTTCCACTTGGCAGACTATCTCCAGCCTGGAGACCTAGTTATTTTAAATAATAGCCGCACCATCCCTGCGGTTTTACAAGCAAAATGGTTAAGAAACACCGTCCCAATCGCACCAAAGGTCGAAATCCGGCTGGCAAGGCGCCGTGGCGAAGACACGTGGGAAGCGCTGATTGTAGCAAACCCTGTTAAAACGGGCGATATTTTGCAATTTTCACCTGAATTGTCAGCGATGGTGATCGGTGAAAACGAGAATTCTCCACTTAAACAAATTAAGTTTACTAAAAAAGGAACGGATTTATACAACATCATTTATGCCCTCGGTGAGCCGGTCCGGTATGAATATATTGAACAGCCTTGGGACTTGGATTACTATCAAACGGTTTTTGCCAGCCATCCCGGCTCCGTTGAGATGCCTTCTGCCGGCAGGGCATTTAGCTGGGAGCTGCTCTTTAAATTGAAGCGAAAAGGCATACAGCTTGAGTTTATCCAGTTGCATACAGGGTTGAGCTATTTGCTTGATGATCAATGGGTTCAGACACCTGAGGAGAATGAGGAGGAGTATCATATCTCTGAGAATACAATGGAGAGGATTCTCGAAGCAAAACTGGCCGGTAATAAGATAATCGCGGTTGGGACGACAGTGGTCAGAGCGCTTGAGACTGCAGCTAGGCACGATGCGCTATCAGGGATAACAAACCTATATATCAATCAACAATATCCTTTAAAAATTGCGGATGGAATCATTACAGGCCTGCATGAACCGAAGGCCAGCCACCTCGATATGCTTTCCGCCTTTATATCCGAAAGACACTTGCTCACGGCCTATGATCAAGCCATCGAAGCCGGCTATTTATGGCATGAGTTTGGGGATATGAATCTTATTATATGATTGGAGGCTCTAAAATGCGTTTCCACCACTATGCCATGGAAGTGAATAATTTAGAGAATTCTATTGCTTTTTATCAAAAATATCTAGGTTTTCAGGAAGAAAGCCGGATGTTTCTCATGGGGGAAGAGATTGTGTTTCTGTCGTTAGGGGACTTCAGGCTTGAGTTAATTTCCGGCCAACAGGAGTCTGAAAAATCGGCTCATATTTGTTTTGAGGTAAACGATCTCGCCAAAGTAATCAAGCGGTTTGAAGATAATCGAAAAATAGATGGCCCATACAAACTAGAGAATGGCTGGGAGACAGTCTTTTATGAAGGACCCAATCAGGAAATAATAGAGTTTTTACAGGTAAGGGCTGTTTAGTTGGTGCAACTTGGGGGCTCCCCCCTTATTGATCATAAATGAAGGACTTTTCACTGACTTTCTTTCGGAGATTTGTCCTTCATCAACCTTATGAAGGACTTTTCCCTTGCTTTCTTTCGGAGATTTGTCCTTCATCGACCTTATGAAGGACTTTTCTCTTGCTCTCTTTCGGAGATTTGTCCTTCATCAACCTTATGAAGGACTTTTCTCTTGCTTTCTTTCGGAGATTTGTCCTTCATCTACCTTATGAGGGACTTTTCCCTTACTTTCTTACGAAGATTTGTCCTTCATCGACCTTATGAAGGACAATTCCCTTGCTTCCTTGCTGAGTTTTGTCCTTAAGAGCCCATATTAAAGACGCTTCTCTTACTTCCTTACTGAGTTTCGTCCTTTAAAGCCTTTAATGGTGACTAAAATTTAGATTGAAAATGAAAATTGCCTGTTGCCCAAATATATAGTAGAAGTCTGAAGATTGTAAATAAGCTATAATAACAGTAGATACTTCATAGCAGAGGGGAAACTGGAATGTCTATAGAGGCTGGATTTGAAGAAATCAGTATTTTAAAAGAAATCGCGGAACTTTTAAATGAAGGAACCGATACAAATGCCGTGTTGTCTGGCGTTTTGAAAAGACTTCTTCAAGTGACAGGACTGCAAACTGGTTGGATTTTTTTAATCGATGAAAATGGTGCGCATCAGCTTGCAGCCGATGAAGCCCTGCCGCCTGCTTTGGCAAATGACGAAAAACAAAGGATGTGCCAGGGCAAGTGCTGGTGCGTCAATAAATACAACAATCAACAACTGAATAAAGCCACGAATATTATGGAGTGTAAACGAATAGAAGATGCGATTGAAGAGAAGGCTGGTGAAACTTGCGGCCTGACCCATCACGCGACTGTCCCGCTCCGAGCCGGACAAGAACGGTTCGGTATTTTAAATGTAGGTTCGCCAAACAAAACGCATTTTCAGAAAAACGAACTTGCTTTGCTCGAATCAGTTGCCTATCAAATCGGAACTGCATTGAAACGAATCAAATTGACACAGCAGGAACAAGAGACCGCGCTTGTTGGTGAACGAAATCGGCTGGCGAGGGATCTTCATGATTCCGTGAATCAGCTTTTGTTTTCGCTAAGCCTTACCGCAAGGGCTGGTGTCGAAATGACAGAAAATAATGAAGTGAAACAAACCTTTAGCTATATGCAGGATTTGGCCCAGGAAGCTCTTGGAGAAATGAGAGCGTTAATTTGGCAGCTCCGACCGCGCGGACTGGAAAATGGACTTGTAAGTGCCCTAAGAAGTTATGCGGATATGCTTGGCCTATCGATTGAAACAATGGTGACTGGAGCGGCCATCATTCCTGGAAAGGTGGAGGAAATTTTGTGGCGAATCGGGCAAGAGGCATTAGCCAATTGCAAAAAGCATTCCCAGACCACAGAAGCAGTTTTATTTTTTCATACTTCCAAAGATGGGGTTAAGATGACAATCAAGGATACAGGCTGCGGCTTCCATTATGCTGAAAATCTTAATATCCCCTCATTGGGATTAAAAAATATGAAAACACGGACAGAGTCGTTAAATGGCACATTTCAATTAACAACTAAGCCGGGAAGCGGGACAGAAATACAGATCCACATTCCGTTCTAGGAGGGAAATTTAGTGAATATACGCGTACTAATTGCCGACGACCACCACGTTGTCAGAAGAGGCCTGGTCTTTTTTCTTCGCACCCAAAAGGGACTTGACATAATCGGTGAAGCTGCAAATGGGAAGGAAGCCGTCGAGCTGGCAAAATCGCTAAAGCCGGATCTGATTCTAATGGATTTGGTGATGCCGGAAATGGATGGAATCCAGGCAACAAGGATCATAAAAAAAGAACAGCCCGAAATCAAAATAATGATGTTGACCAGCTTTTCAGATCAAGATCATGTCATCCCCGCGCTTGAAGCAGGTGCTTCCGGATTCCAGTTAAAAGACATTCAGCCTGATGAACTTGTCGCATCAATCAAAAAAATCATGAATGGTGAAAACCAGCTTCATCCGACAGCGACTTCACACCTGTTGGCTAATTTGTCTAATAATAGTAAATCTGCAAAACTAGAGGAATTAACCAAAAGAGAACTGGATGTTTTAAAAGAAATCGCCAAAGGGAAAAGCAACAAAGAAATCGCCGCTGCACTTTTTATCACCGAAAAAACGGTAAAAACACATGTTTCAAACCTTTTGGCCAAGCTCGAGCTGGCGGACCGGACACAAGCGGCACTTTATGCGGTGAAAAACCAATTAGTAGACTAAACGGATGTTGAGCAAAATTCACATCCGTTTTTGTATACAAAAAAGACCCCCAAACCAAATGGTTCGAGAGCCTTTGAAAACGCCAATAATTAACGTTTTGAGAACTGTGGTGCACGACGTGCGCCTTTAAGACCGTATTTCTTACGTTCTTTCATACGTGGATCACGAGTTAATAATCCAGCGCGTTTTAATGTTGGACGGTATTCTGGATCAGCTTGCAATAATGCACGAGCAACACCATGACGGATTGCGCCAGCTTGACCAGTGTATCCACCACCGCTTACGTTTACAAGAACATCATAGCTGCCAACTGTTTCAGTAGCTACTAATGGTTGTCTTACAACAACACGTAATGCTTCAAATGGGATATAATCTTCGATTTCACGACCATTAATTACAATTTTACCTGTGCCTGGAACTAAGCGCACACGTGCGACAGAGCTCTTACGACGGCCAGTACCGATATATTGAACTTGAGCCATAGTTTTTGTCCCTCCCTCTTAATTAACCGCGAAGTTCGTAAACTTCAGGTTTTTGTGCTTGGTGCGGATGTTCTGCGCCAGCGTAGACGTGTAATTTTTTAAACATTTGACGACCAAGAGAATTCTTTGGAAGCATGCCTTTAACAGCAAGTTCGATCATTTTCTCAGCATAGTTCGTACGCATTTCTAAAGCAGTTCTTTGCTTTAAACCACCTGGATGCATAGTGTGACGGTAGTAAATTTTATCATTTAATTTATTACCAGTTAATTCAATCTTTGAAGCGTTTAGAATGATTACATTATCACCAGTGTCAACATGTGGTGTAAAAGTAGGTTTGTTTTTACCACGTAAGATTGATGCTACTTCAGAAGCAAGACGACCAAGAGTTTTGCCCTCAGCATCAATCACGTACCATTTACGCTCGATATTGTTGGCATTTGCCATAAACGTTGTACGCATGAGTTTCCCTCCTAATTAAATCCATTAAAGATTATTATGTTCGCACTATCATCAAGCAATCGACCATTAATTCTGTTCCGGGAATCAAGGTTAAAGCCAACTGTGCGCTTAAGTTTCAATTCATATATTTTCAATCACGATGAAGACTTTCCGGGGCTTTATCGTGGGATTAAAAACACACACATATAATATAATAAATACTCATAGTCCAATTGTCAAGAAAATGTTACACCAGGTCGGGTTGTGTTAGTAAAAAACTTCCCAAAGATATAAACCTTGAGCCGGTGCTGTTTTTCCGGCAAAGCGTCGATCTTTTTTTTCTATAATAACCGGTATCTCCTCAGGCGAAAAATCTCCAGAGCCAACCGCTAGTAAAGTTCCTACCAGTATCCGAACCATATTATATAAAAAGCCATTCCCGACAAAACGAATGGTCAGTAAGTCACCATCGTTAATAATATCGATCGCCTCAATCGTCCGGATTTTATCCACCACTTCTGTTTTTGCTGAGCAAAAACTAGTAAAGTCATGGGTTCCGAGGAAAAATTTACCGGCCTCCCTTATTGCATCCAAATTTAATGGATATGGGTACCGATAGGCATAATTCCGCTGAAACGGATCTCGTATAGAAGATAAATGAAGCACATAGCGATATTCTTTCCCTACAGCATCAAAACGTGCATGAAATGATGCATCTACCTTGTTAACCGATAGAACAGAAATTTCTTCTGGCAGCATCGAGTTCAAGGCGACTTCCCATTTCTGTTCCGGAATTAGAAGTGGAGAATCGAAATGAATGACCTGCCCCTTGGCATGAACGCCTGCGTCCGTTCGACCTGAACCAACGACTTTTACGCTGGCACCTTTATGGATTTTTGCTAACTTCGCTTCTAGTTCTGATTGGACCGTCCGCTTATTGGGCTGGACCTGATAACCGGAAAACCCCGAGCCATCATAGGAAATAACACATTTATACCTTTGCATCGTTTCGCCCCATTATGAACGTAATAAGAATAAAAGAATGGTTAACATACCTAAAAGTACTATTTGCAGGGAATCGGCCAGATGCCAGCTTAATTGCCGGTATTTCGTCCTGCCTTCCCCGCCGCGATAGCCTCTTGCTTCCATCGCAATCGCCAGTTCTTCCGCCCGTTTGAAGGAACTGACAAACAGGGGAATAAGCAGCGGGATGACCGCCTTGATGCGTTCTTTGAAAGGTCCGCTCGCAAACTCGACACCGCGGGCAATTTGCGCTTTCATGATTTTGTCGGTTTCCTGCATAAGCGTTGGAATAAATCGCAGCGAAATCGACATCATCAACGCCATTTCATGAACGGGAAAGCGAATCTTTTTTAAAGGATTTAATAGCGTTTCAAGACCATCAGTAATTTCGATAGGAGTAGTCGTTAAAGTCAGCAATGAGGTCATTAAAATTAAAAAGAAGAAACGTAACGAAATAAAAATACCCATTCTTAAGCCTTCTTCATAAATTTTCACAGGACCCCATGAAACCAAAAGCGCACCTTCCTTTGTAAAAAACAGCTGAAGGACTAAGGTAAACAAAACAAGCCAGAGAACAGGCTTAAGCCCGCCATATAAAAAGCGAATCGGAATCCGTGACATTCCCAGCATGAAAAAAGTATAAATTCCAATAAGTGCATATGTGACTGCATTATTCGCTAGAAAGATAATACAAACAAATAGAAAGATAATAATGAGCTTTGAACGGGAGTCCATCTTATGAATCACGGAATCTGCCGGTACATAACGGCCAAAAATCATTTTTTCCATCATAAGCTAACACCTCTGCTTAAAGCCTCTGTTACCGCAGAAGACAGCTCTTCGATAGACAGATAAATTTTTCCTAACTTCATGCCTGTTTTCTCCTCTAGCTTAAGCTGAAAGCGTACCACTTCCGGGACATCGAGCCCCATTTTAACCAATTCAACTGGGGAAGAGAAAATCTCCTCCGGTGTCCCCTGGTTGACAACCTTCCCTTGCTGCATGATAACAATTTGGTCTGCGTATCTGGCCGCATCCTCCATACTATGAGTGACTAATATCGTCGAAAGATTTCTATCCTTATGGAGCGCATAAAACATGTCCATAATCTCTTTGCGGCCACGTGGATCTAAACCGGCTGTGGGCTCGTCCAAGACAATCACATCGGGCTCCATCGCTAATACTCCGGCAATTGCGACCCGCCGCATCTGTCCGCCTGAGAGATCAAACGGTGACTTTTCCAGAATCTCTTCCGCGAGCCCGACTTGTTTCAAGGCCAGCCTTGCCCGTTGCTTTGCCACAGGCTCCGATACGCCAAAATTAAGCGGGCCAAAGATGATATCCTTTTCAACCGTTTCTTCAAATAATTGATGTTCAGGAAATTGAAAAACAATCCCTACCTTTTGACGCACATGCTTTAAGTTCTTATTTTTCTGCTGGGCTTTAATTTCACGTTCACCAATTTTAACAGTTCCTTTTGAAGGCTGCAGGAGGGCGTTTAAATGCTGCAATACTGTCGATTTACCAGAGCCAGTGTGGCCAATGATTGCCATGTATGTTCCAGATGGAATATCTATGGAAACGTCCTCAATCGCCAACCGTTCAAAAGGCGTGTTTGCTTGGTACCGATAATCTATATGCTGAAGCGAGATGTCCATAGCTCTGTCACCAACTCTTCTTCCGATAAATAATGCTTAGATAAGTCAATTCCTTTTTGCCGGAATGCTTTGCTCATTTTCACTGAGAAGGGAATATCCAACCCTAATTGAATCAATTGCTCGTCCATTGAGAAGATTTCTTCCGGTCTCCCTTCGCGAAAAACCTCTCCTTTATTCATAACAATAATGCGATCAGCTTTGGCTGCCTCTTCCAAGTCGTGGGTAATCGAGATAACGGTTAAAGCTTTTTCCGCTTTTAATAATCTAACTGTCTCTAATACCTCTTCTCGCCCTCTAGGATCAAGCATCGACGTCGCTTCATCGAGAATAATAAGTGAAGGTCTTAAGGCCAGTACACCAGCAATGGCTACCCGCTGCTTCTGTCCACCTGAAAGATGGTGCGGCTCTTGATATAGAAACTTGTCCATTTTCACTTTTCTTAATGAATCTTCAACTCTTTGGACCATTTCATCTCTGGGTATCCCATTATTTTCTAGACCAAAAGCCACATCATCCTGTACCGTTGTCCCAACAAATTGGTTATCAGGGTTTTGAAAAACCATCCCAATCTTTTTACGGATGTCCCAAATCGACTCTTCGTTAAGTTGCATACCGCAAACA
This sequence comes from Neobacillus sp. NPDC058068, assembly GCF_042885335.1. Classification (NCBI taxonomy): domain Bacteria; kingdom Bacillati; phylum Bacillota; class Bacilli; order Caryophanales; family Bacillaceae; genus Neobacillus; species Neobacillus sp. NPDC058068. Next base: position 14,339 of record NZ_JBHVSI010000027.1, read on the forward strand.
GTAATCTCGCCTTGCTGCGGAAACTGCAAGCCATTAAGGAGCTTTGCCATCGTCGACTTACCAGAACCGTTATGACCAACGATTGCCAGCCACTCCCCTTCATAGATGTCGAAGCTGACATGATTTAACGCATAGCGTTCCTGTTCATCGTATTGAAAGGATACTTCCTTTAGAGATACAATTGATTCCTTCATTGATATTCCTCCTCTCAGCTAACCTTTACTCAGCTATATTTATCTAATAATACAAAAAAAGCCCGCACCTCGTCCCCGGCAGCAACGTGTTCAACTGCGATAAATAGGGATTTCTATAAAAGAAATGGGAGGAGGTGCATGAGCTAGACGGGGCGTGAAGAGAATAGAAGTAAACTTCAGAAAAAAATAATCCTCGCTCCATTGATGGAGTCACGCTCATCATAACACTCGTTTTGGCTTGGGTCTAACATAATATAAAATTTCCTTTACAGAAAAAGGGCAAAGAACAAGTTTGTTTGTAAACTGTCCAGCGCCCTTGTTGTCTGTTAAAGCTTTTATTAAACTAACTCGATAATAACCATTGGTGCACCGTCACCGCGGCGTGGTCCAAGTTTCATAATACGAGTGTATCCACCTTGACGCTCTTGATAACGTGGTGCGATATCAGCGAAAAGTTTTTGTAATGCACTTGTATTATTTTCAGCATCAGCTACTTCATTACGAACATATGATGCAGCTTGACGGCGAGCATGTAAATCACCGCGTTTGCCTAGAGTGATCATTTTTTCAACAGTCACACGAATTTCTTTCGCACGAGTTTCTGTTGTTTCGATGCGCTCGTTGATAATTAAATCTGTAGTTAAATCACGTAGCATAGCTTTACGCTGTGCACTTGTGCGTCCTAACTTTCTGTATGCCATGAAGGGTTCCCTCCTTTGTTGAAGTCATAAAACGGATTTTAAGCAGCGTTACAAACGAATAACAAATCAGTCGTCTTTACGCAGGCCCAATCCAAGCTCTTCTAGTTTCGCTTTCACTTCTTAAATTGATTTGCGGCCTAAATTACGATACTTGTTCATATC
>NZ_JBHVSI010000027.1:15405-16090 GCF_042885335.1 Neobacillus sp. NPDC058068
AACAGAAAGATCGAGTTCTTCAATTGTCATTTCCAGAACTTTTTCCTTTTGATCTTCTTCTTTTTCTATCATAATTTCAGCATTTTGAGCTTCATCAGTTAAACCGACGAAAATATTCAAATGCTCAGTCAAAATTTTCGAACCAAGAGCAATCGCTTCTTTAGGCCCAGTGCTTCCATCTGTCCAAACATCAAGCGTAAGCTTATCAAAATTAGACATTTGACCTACACGAGTATTTTCTACCTGAAAGGACACACGTGATACTGGCGTATAAATGGAGTCAATCGGAATCACACCGATTGGCTGATCTTCTCTTTTGTTCTGTTCAGCCGGTGTATAACCACGTCCACGTCTTGCCGTTAAACGCATGCGAAGATGTCCATTTGTCGCTAATGTCGCAATATGAAGGTTTGGATTTAAAATCTCAACATCACTATCATGTGTAATATTGCCTGCTTTAACAGGTCCTTCACCCTGCACATCAATTTCAAGGGTTTTTTCTTCGTCAGAATAGATTTTTAAAGCGACTTTTTTAATGTTTAAAATGATGGATGTTACATCCTCTACGACGCCTTCAATTGTTGAGAACTCATGAAGTACCCCATCGACCTGAATCGATGTAACAGCGGCACCTTCCGATGAATAGCGATACGAATGAATGGGTAACGGCAGGGACGATCACATC
>NZ_JBHVSI010000027.1:16100-62702 GCF_042885335.1 Neobacillus sp. NPDC058068
ACTTGGCATCATCGTTGATCTCAACCGTTTCGATTTTTGGTTTTTCTATTTCGATCATCAAATAACCCTCCTTCAAAACGTCGAAACCTCAATTATTTATAATTAATAATTGAAATTCCCCCATGTATACGTTCCCGTTTTGTGCACAACAACTGGAATAAATTTTCTGGAAAAATAAGTATCATATCCATTATAGACGCATGATACGAGTTCTATACAGAAAAATTAAACACGGCGGCGTTTTGGTGGACGGCATCCGTTATGAGGAACAGGTGTAACGTCTTTGATTGCTGTTACTTCAAGACCAGCAGCTTGAAGAGCACGGATAGCAGCTTCACGTCCTGCGCCAGGTCCTTTAACAGTAACTTCTAAAGTTTTCATGCCGTGTTCAATAGATGTCTTAGCTGCAGTTTCAGCTGCCATTTGAGCTGCGAATGGAGTAGATTTACGAGAACCTCTAAATCCAAGTGCACCAGCACTTGACCATGAAATTGCATTACCATGAACATCAGTGATAGTTACGATTGTATTGTTAAATGTTGAACGGATATGCGCGATACCAGATTCAATATTCTTTTTAACACGACGTTTACGTGTATTCGTTTTACGTGCCATTTAAATAACCTCCTTTGCCGATTACTTCTTCTTGTTCGCAACAGTCTTACGAGGACCTTTGCGTGTACGAGCGTTGTTTTTCGTATTTTGTCCACGAACCGGTAAACCACGACGATGACGTAATCCGCGGTAGCAGCCGATTTCCATTAAACGCTTAATGTTAAGAGAAACTTCACGGCGAAGATCACCTTCAACTTTTAATTTGTCGATGATGTCACGGATTTTGTTTAATTCTTCTTCAGTTAAATCACGCACACGAGTATCTTCAGAAACACCAGCTTCTGCTAAAACTTTTTGTGCGGTATTTTTACCAATACCATAAATGTAAGTTAATGAGATTACTACACGTTTTTCACGTGGAATATCTACACCAGCAATACGTGCCATATTGAAGCGCACCTCCTTCAAAATTAACCTTGTTTTTGTTTATGTTTAGGGTTTTCACAGATAACCATAACTTTTCCGCGTCTACGGATAACTTTGCACTTTTCGCAGATCGGTTTAACAGATGGTCTTACTTTCATTATCCTAACCTCCTTAATGGTACGGAGTGCAAGCTGATTATTTGAAGCGGTAAGTAATTCTTCCGCGTGTTAAGTCATATGGAGAAAGCTCAACAGTCACCTTGTCACCCGGAAGGATTCGAATGAAGTGCATTCGAATTTTACCAGAAACATGAGCTAGCACAGTATGACCATTTTCTAATTCTACCTTAAACATTGCATTTGGCAAAGTTTCAATAACCTTACCTTCAATTTCAATAACATCATCTTTGGCCATCATCTCGTCTCCCTTCTGATCATCATATATAAAGCATTTCTTCTCAGTTGTACTACAATAGCAACCTTATAATATTAACATATTGTTCGTCTTCTGTCCGCAAGTAATTTCTACATTATCAGGAATAACGAATTCCACATGTAAGTCTTGCCCAACTCTCGGTCCTACATACTCAGTACAATAGAAAAGCTTTTGCTTCCACATACTTTTGATTTCTTTTGAAGAGATGTTCGAGAGTCGCTCGCTCGGTTTCACTAATGAGCATTAATGCAAGTCCTCAAGCAATTGCTCGATATCAGCGAATACTTTTTGAATATCCTGCTGACCATCAATCGTGCGGAGGTAGCCTTTTGTTTCATAAAAAGTAAGTAATGGTTCTTGCTGTTTGATATTGACGTCTAAGCGATTTTGAACGGTTTCTGCATTATCATCAGCTCTTTGATAAAGCTCACCGCCACAGCGGTCGCATACACCCTCTTTTGCAGGAGGATTAAATACTAAATGATAAGTCGATCCACATTCTTTACAAATCCGGCGTCCCGTCAAACGGTCCATTAGAATACTCTTGTCTACATTTATATTTATCACATAATTGATTTTTTTATTTAAATCAACTAATAGATTTTCCAATGCTTCTGCTTGAGGTACTGTTCTAGGAAAACCATCTAGTAGGAAGCCTTTTTGACAGTCTTCTTTACTTAATCGTTCCCGTACAATCCCAATCGTAACTTCATCAGGAACAAGTTCACCCTTATCCATAAAGGATTTCGCTTTTATTCCTAGTTCAGTTCCTTCTTTCATCGCTGCACGGAACATATCTCCTGTAGAGATATGAGGGATGCCGTATTGTTCGACGATTCTTTCAGCCTGAGTACCTTTGCCGGCACCTGGAAGGCCCATTAATACTAAATTCACACGTGTTCCCCCTCGTGCTATAAATGGGGTTCAGGGAACCAACGGCCCCCAAAACCTATTACTTAATAAAACCTTTATAATGACGTTTAACTAATTGTGATTCAAGCTGCTTATACGTATCAAGTGCAACCCCGACGACGATCAGCAAGCTTGTTCCTCCGATTTGCGCCGATTGCGGCAAATTCGCTATTTTTATAAAAATAGTCGGAAGGACAGCAATCACTGTTAAGAAGATTGCCCCAACAAAAGTTAAACGGTATAAAACGCGAGTTAAGTATTCCTGCGTGCTCTTTCCTGGACGAATGCCCGGAATATAGCCGCTTTGCTTCTGTAAGTTTTCCGCTGCTTGTTCAGGGTTAACTTGGATAAAAGCATAGAAATAAGTAAACGCGATAATCAGTGCTGCATATAGCGTCATCCCAACAGGATGAGAATAGTCAAGATATTTATTAATCCAAAGTGTTACATCATTTTGTGAAAAAAATGATGCAATTGTCCTTGGTGTTACAATAAACGAAACAGCAAAGATTACAGGAATAACGCCGGCTGCGTTAACCTTTAACGGCATGTGCGTGGATTGACCACCTACCGGATTCCGTCCTGCTACTACGCGTTTTGCATATTGAATTGGAATTTTACGGTTTGCTTGTTGAATGAAAATAACTCCAACGATAATGGCAATAACCGCAAGTGCTATTAGAACTACAGTTACAATACGTAAGAAAAGAGCTTCTCCTGCGTTTTCAAATTGCTGTACAAAGATTTGATTAATGGTACTAGGCATACCAGCAACGATCCCGGCAAAGATGATAATGGAAATTCCATTTCCAACACCTTTTTCAGTAATTTGCTCGCCTAACCACATCAAGAAAGCTGTACCGGCAGTTAAAGTAACTGCAATCAATAAATAAGTACCAATTCCAGTGTTTTGAATCAATTGTCCACCGGCTAAGTTATTAAAACCATAAGACATTCCTAATGCTTGGATAAATCCAAGAACGATCGTGAAATAACGGGTGATTTGAGCAATCTTACGACGCCCTGATTCACCTTGTTTGGACCATTCTGTAAACTTCGGAACGACATCCATTTGCAGAAGCTGAATGATAATCGATGCAGTGATATACGGCATGATACCCATCGCGAAAATGGAGAATTGTTTTAATGCTCCACCGCCAAAGGTATTTAAAATACCGAATACACTAAGCTTATCTTGATTAGCAAGCACTTCTGCATTTACATTCGGTACTGGTATAAATGTACCAAGTCGAAATACGACTAACATTAAAAGGGTGAAAATAATCTTTTTTCTTATATCACCCACGCGCATAAAATTGGAGATTGTCTGGAACATTAGTTCACCTCAGTAGTTCCACCGGCAGCTTCGATTGCTTCCTTAGCAGCAGAGGAGAATTTGTGAGCTTTTACAGTCAACTTTTTCTCTAGCGTTCCATTAGCAAGAATCTTAATTCCTGCTTTTTCGTTACTTACTACGCCTGTTTCGATAAGAAGTTCTGGAGTAACTTCTGTACCGTCTTCAAAGCGATTTAACGTATCAAGATTGACAATGGCAAATTCTTTACGGCTGACATTGGTAAAACCACGTTTTGGTAAACGACGGAATAAAGGAGTTTGACCACCTTCGAAACCTAGTCTTACGCCACCGCCGGAACGAGCATTTTGTCCCTTATGACCTTTACCAGCAGTTTTCCCTTGACCAGAACCGATACCGCGTCCTAATCTTTTACGTTCTTTACGGGAACCTTCGGCAGGTTTTAATTCATGAAGTTTCATATTGGCACCTCCTTATGAAAGAAAACAATCAATTATTGTTCTTTAACTGTTACAAGGTGAGCAACTTTGTTAATCATACCGCGAATCGCAGCGTTATCTTGATGCTCAACTGTTTGATTTAATTTACGTAAACCTAATGCAGTAACTGTTGCACGTTGGTCCTCAGGGCGACCAATTACACTGCGGTTAAGGGTAATTAAAAGTTTCGCCATTTGAATTCCCCCCTTATCCTAACAGTTCTTCTACTGATTTACCACGTAATTTCGCTACGTCTTCAGCACGTTTTAATTGTTTTAACCCTTCAACTGTAGCTCGCACCATGTTGATTGGTGTGTTCGTTCCTAATGATTTAGAAAGGATATCAGCTACCCCTGCTAACTCAAGTACGGCACGAACTGGACCGCCGGCAATAACTCCTGTACCTTCAGAAGCAGGTTTTAGAAGAATTTCACCAGCACCAAAACGACCAATTACTTGGTGAGGAACAGTCGTTCCAACCATTGGCACTTCGACTAAGTTTTTCTTTGCATCTTCGATGGCTTTACGAATCGCATCTGGCACTTCTTGTGCTTTACCAGTACCGAATCCGACATGACCGTTTTTATCCCCGACTACTACTAGAGCAGAGAAACGGAAACGACGTCCACCTTTAACAACTTTCGCAACACGGTTAACTGTAACTACGCGTTCTTCAAGTTCAAGTTTGTTTGGATCAATACGACGCATCTTTTTGTGTCCCTCCTTTGTCTATTAAAATTGTAAGCCGTTTTCGCGGGCAGCGTCAGCTAATACTTGAACACGTCCATGGTATAGGTATCCTCCGCGATCAAAGACAACAGAAGTGATACCTTTTTCTACCGCACGTTTAGCGACTAATTCACCGACCGCTTTTGCTGCTTCAACATTACTAGAAGAATCAAGAGTAAATTCTTTATCTAAAGTAGAAGCACTTGCTAAAGTTACTCCGCTCATATCATCAATCACTTGAGCATAAATATGTTTGTTAGAACGAAACACATTTAGACGCGGACGAGCTGAGGTACCGCTAAGTTTCGCACGAACACGAGCATGTCTTTTCTTGCGAGTAGCGTTTTTATCAAGCTTCGTAATCATTTACGTCACTCCTTTCATTTACCTTATGCGGCATTACTTACCTGTTTTACCTTCTTTACGACGAACGAATTCACCTTCGTAACGAATTCCTTTGCCTTTATACGGCTCTGGAGGACGTACTCCGCGAATATTGGCAGCTAATTCGCCAACACGTTCTTTATCAGTACCTTTAATGGTAATCTTTGTATTGGAAGGTACCTCAATTTCAAGACCGGCTTCAGGTTCAAATTCAACTGGATGTGAGTAACCAACGTTTAAAACAAGCTTGTTCCCTTGCTTTTGCACACGGTACCCAACCCCGATTAACTCTAAGTTTCTTGTAAAGCCAGTGGAAACACCTTCAATCATGTTCGCGATTACCGCACGAGTTGTTCCGTGCAATGCGCGGTGTTCCTTCACGTCAGAAGGACGAGTGATTGTAATAATGTTTTCTTCAATGTTAATTGTAATGTCAGGATTAAAAGAACGAGTTAGTTCGCCTTTAGGTCCTTTAACAGTAACAGTATTGTTGTTTAAAGTAACCGTAACTCCTGCTGGAATTTCAATCGGTTTTTTTCCTATGCGAGACATTTAGTGCACCTCCATTCATTCAGAAACTCTCTTACCAAACGTAAGCTAATACTTCTCCGCCGACTTGTTTTGCACGAGCTTCTTTATCAGTAATAACACCAGTAGATGTTGAGACTAATGCGATACCAAGACCATTTAAAACGCGTGGTACCTCAGTAGATTTAGCGTAAACTCGAAGTCCAGGCTTGCTTATGCGCTTAAGACCAGTAATAACACGTTCGTTATTTGCTCCGTACTTTAAGAAGATACGGATGATACCTTGTTTATTGTCTTCGATAAATTCGACATCACGTACGAAACCCTCGCGCTTTAAAATTTCAGCAATTTCTTTTTTCAAATTAGAAGCAGGCACTTCTAACTTTTCGTGACGCACCATGTTCGCATTACGAATGCGAGTAAGCATATCTGCAATTGGATCTGTCATGACCATTATTTTTACCTCCTTCCCAAACTTCTAGTTTTACCAGCTAGCTTTTTTAACACCAGGAATTTGTCCTTTGTATGCTAATTCACGGAAACAAATACGGCAAAGCTTAAATTTACGGTATACAGAGTGTGGACGTCCGCAACGTTCGCAGCGTGTGTACTCTTGTACTTTGAATTTAGGCGTGCGCTGTTGTTTCGCAATCATTGACTTTTTAGCCACGTTTTCGCCTCCCTTATTTAACGATTACTTTTGGAATGGCATTCCAAATTGAGTTAAAAGTTCACGAGATTCTTCATCAGTGTTAGCAGTCGTTACGATAACGATATCCATACCACGAACTTTGCTTACTTTATCGTAATCAATTTCAGGGAAGATTAATTGTTCTTTAATTCCCAATGTATAGTTGCCGCGACCATCGAATGCTTTTTTAGAAACACCACGGAAGTCACGAACACGGGGTAAAGAAACGGAAACTAATTTATCCAAGAATTGGTACATGCGCTCACCGCGAAGTGTAACTTTTGCACCGATTGGCATACCTTCACGAAGACGGAAGCCAGCAATTGATTTTTTCGCACGTGTTACGACAGGTTTTTGACCTGTAATGGTTGCAAGCTCTTCCACTGCATTATCAAGTGATTTTGCATTTGCAACAGCGTCACCAACGCCCATATTAATAACAATCTTATCAAGTTTTGGAACTTGCATAACTGATTTATAGTTGAACTTGCTCATAAGAGCAGGTGTCACTTCTTTAACAAACTTTTCTTTTAGGCGGTTCACTTATTGTACCTCCCTTCTTAATTTTAACTATTTATCTAAAACTACACCGGATTTTGCTACACGTACTTTTTTGCCATCAACCGTTTTGGAACCTACACGGGTAGGGTTACCTGATTTAGGATCGATAGGCATAACATTTGATACATGGATTGGAGCCTCAAAGCTGATAATTCCGCCTTGTGGGTTCACTTGAGAAGGTTTCGAGTGTTTCTTAACGATGTTTACACCTTCGACAAGAACACGGGATTCTTTAGGATAAGCAGCGAGGATTACACCTGTTTTGCCTTTATCCTTACCAGAGATCACTCTGACCTTATCACCTTTTTTAACATGCATCCGTAAGCACCTCCTTAAAGGCAATTTGGATTTAAATTATAATACTTCTGGAGCTAAAGATACGATTTTCATAAAGTTGTTGTCGCGAAGTTCGCGGGCAACTGGTCCAAAGATACGCGTTCCACGTGGGCCTTTATCATCTTTGATAATGACACATGCGTTTTCATCGAAACGAATGTATGAACCATCAGGGCGGCGGGCACCGCTCTTTGTACGAACAATAACAGCCTTAACAACGTCACCTTTTTTAACAACGCCACCAGGTGTTGCTTGTTTCACGGTACAAACGATCACATCACCGATATTAGCGGTTTTGCGGCCAGAACCACCAAGAACTTTAATCGTAAGTACTTCACGAGCACCAGAGTTGTCAGCAACTTTTAAACGTGATTCTTGTTGAATCATGTGTGTAACCTCCCTTCGGAATGTTGCGTAATCCGAACAATTAAATAATAACTGCTTTTTCTACTACTTCAACTAAACGGAAGCGTTTAGTAGCTGAAAGCGGACGAGTTTCCATGATGCGTACTACATCACCAATTTTTGCCTCGTTTTGCTCATCATGAGCTTTAAACTTTTTAGAGTACTTAACGCGTTTACCGTATAATGGATGCTTTTTGTGTGTTTCGACTAAAACAGTAACGGTTTTATCCATCTTGTCAGAAACAACGCGTCCAGTGTAAACTTTGCGCTGGTTGCGTTCACTCATATTCGTGAACCTCCTCTCAATGATTACTTGTTAAAGCTGATTTCTCTTTCGCGAACAACTGTTTTCATACGAGCAATCGATTTACGTACTTCACGAATACGAGCTGTGTTTTCAAGTTGTCCTGTCGCCAATTGAAAGCGAAGGTTGAAAAGTTCTTCTTTTAAAGATTTTACTTTTTGTTCAATTTCAGCAGTGGTAAGGTCACGCAGTTCATTAGCTTTCACTTGATTCACCACCAATTTCTTCTCGTTTTACAAACTTACATTTAACTGGAAGTTTGTGCATTGCTAGTCGAAGTGCTTCACGTGCGATTTCTTCAGAAACGCCAGCGATTTCGAACATGATTTTTCCAGGCTTAACAACAGCTACCCAGCCTTCAGGTGCCCCTTTACCGGAACCCATCCGCACTTCTAACGGTTTAGCAGTGTAAGGCTTATGTGGGAAGATTTTAATCCATACTTTACCGCCACGTTTCATGTAACGTGTCATCGCAATACGGGCAGCTTCGATTTGACGGTTTGTAATCCATGAAGCTTCAGTAGCTTGGAGACCGAATTCACCGAAAGTTACTTCAGTGCCGCCTTTTGCGTTACCACGCATTTTACCACGGTGTTGACGGCGATATTTTACGCGTTTTGGCAATAACATGATTATTTGCCTCCTTCCGCATTTTTCTTCTTAGTAGGAAGGACTTCGCCCTTATAGATCCATACTTTAACGCCTAACTTACCATAAGTAGTATCAGCTTCAGCTGTAGCATAGTCGATATCAGCGCGAAGTGTATGAAGTGGAACTGTTCCTTCGCTGTAGTGTTCAGCACGTGCAATATCAGCACCGCCAAGACGACCAGATACTTGTGTTTTAATACCTTTTGCGCCAGCACGCATTGCACGTTGAATTACTTGCTTTTGTGCACGACGGAAAGATACACGGTTTTCTAATTGACGAGCAATATTTTCAGCAACTAATTTCGCATCAACATCAGCTCTCTTGATTTCAAGAATGTTGATATGAACTCGTTTGCCAGTTAATGAGTTTAATGCTTTACGAAGTGCTTCCACTTCCGTACCGCCTTTACCGATAACCATACCAGGCTTAGCTGTATGGACTGTTACGTTCACACGGTTTGCAGCACGTTCGATTTCTACTTTAGAAACAGAAGCATCTTTTAAACGCTTCGTGATATATTCACGAATTTTAAGGTCTTCGTGTAAAAGAGTAGCGAAGTCTTTGCCTGCGTACCACTTAGATTCCCAATCACGAATGATTCCAATACGCAAACCGACAGGATTTACTTTTTGACCCACAGCTTATCCCTCCTTCTTTTCTGATAATACGATTGTGATGTGGCTTGTGCGTTTGTTAATTTGGCTTGCACGGCCCATAGCGCGAGGACGGAAACGTTTTAAGGTTGGTCCTTCGTCAACAAATGCTTGCTCAACAACTAGATTGTTTACGTCCATTTCATAGTTGTGCTCGGCATTTGCCATAGCTGATTTTAAAACTTTTTCCACGATTGGAGAAGCAGCCTTAGGAGTGAGATTTAAAATCGCCACCGCTTCACCAACTTGCTTACCTCGGATTAAATCAACGACTAAACGTGCTTTACGAGGAGCAATACGAACTGTTCTTGCAACAGCTTTAGCTTGCATTTGGATGCCCTCCTCTCTTAACGTCTTGTTTTCTTGTCATCATTACCATGGCCTTTGTAAGCACGAGTTGGAGCAAATTCTCCAAGCTTGTGTCCTACCATGTCTTCAGTTACATATACAGGCACATGTTTACGACCATCATAAACTGCGATTGTGTGGCCGATAAATTGTGGGAAAATCGTTGAACGGCGTGACCAAGTTTTAATAACTTGTTTACTTTCCGTTTCATTTAACTTTTCGACTTTAACCATTAAATGATCATCAACAAATGGTCCTTTTTTTAAGCTGCGACCCATGAAGGAACCTCCCTTCGTGACTGTTCTACGGCTCTATCCTTGAACCGTAGCAGAGTCCCGTTATTTTTTACGACGACGTACAATAAATTTATCTGATTTATTCTTTTTCTTACGAGTCTTGTATCCAAGAGTTGGTTTGCCCCATGGAGACATTGGTGACTTACGTCCGATTGGTGAACGTCCTTCACCACCACCGTGTGGGTGATCGTTAGGGTTCATAACAGATCCACGAACAGTTGGGCGCTTGCCTAACCAGCGTGAACGTCCTGCTTTACCAATTTTAATAAGTTCATGTTGTTCGTTTCCAACTTGACCGATAGATGCACGGCACTCAGCAAGAATCATACGAACTTCACCAGAAGTTAAACGTACTAGTACGTATTTACCTTCTTTACCAAGTACTTGTGCGCTTGTTCCAGCAGAACGAACTAACTGGCCGCCTTTTCCTGGTTTTAATTCGATGTTGTGTACTACTGTACCAACTGGGATATTTACTAATGGAAGGGAGTTACCCACTTTAATATCAGCCTCAGGGCCTGACATTACTTCCATGCCAACTACTAGGTTTTTCGGAGCTAAGATATAACGCTTTTCTCCATCCACGTAATTAATTAATGCAATGTTTGCAGATCTGTTTGGATCGTACTCGATAGTGGCAACGCGTCCTGGAATGCCATCTTTGTTACGTTTAAAATCGATTAAACGATATTGACGCTTGTGGCCGCCACCTTGATGACGAACAGTTAACTTACCTTGGTTATTACGGCCGCCTTTTCTTGTTAGCGGTGCTAAAAGAGATTTCTCTGGAGTACTAGTTGTGATTTCAGCAAAATCAGAAGTAGTCATTCCGCGACGACCATTGGAGGTAGGTTTGTACTTTTTAATCGCCATTTTATTTCCCTCCTCTTCTTGTTAGGTTCTTATGCTTCAAAGAATTCAATTTCTTTGCTATCAGCAGTTAATTTTACAATTGCTTTACGGCGTTTGTTTGTGTATCCGCCAAATTTACCCATACGCTTGAATTTCCCTTTATAGTTCATGATGTTAACCTTCTCAACATCAACACCAAAGATTACTTCAACAGCATCTTTAACTTGTGTTTTGTTAGCTCTAACATCAACTTCAAACGTATATTTCTTTTCAGCCATTAGGTCAGTAGAACGCTCAGTAATAACGGGGCGCTTAATGATATCGCGTGCATCCATTATGCAAGCACCTCCTCTACTTTTTCAACCGCTGCTTTAGTCATGATTAATTTATCATGATTGACAACGTCCAATACGTTGATTCCATCAGCTGTTACAACTGTTACACCAGGGATGTTACGAGCAGATAATGCTACGTTTTCATCTAAGTCAGCAGTAACGATAAGTGCCTTTTTCTCTACAGAAAGGCCGCCTAATACTGTTTTGAAATCTTTTGTTTTTGGTGCTTCGAAAGCTAAGCTTTCTAATACCAGGATGTTTTCTTCTAATACTTTAGAAGATAATGCAGATTTGATCGCTAAGCGACGAACCTTTTTCGGTAATTTATAGCTGTAGCTGCGTGGTGTTGGTCCAAATACTGTACCACCTCCGCGCCATTGTGGAGAACGAATTGACCCTTGACGAGCACGGCCAGTTCCCTTTTGACGCCATGGCTTACGACCACCGCCGCGTACTTCAGAACGAATTTTAGTTTTATGAGTTCCTTGACGTAATGAAGCGCGTTGCATAACAATTGCTTCAAATAATACGTGTTGGTTAGGCTCAATCCCAAAAACAGATTCATTAAGCTCGATATCACCAACTTGTGATCCGCTTTGGTTTAATAATGCTACTTTAGGCATTCCTTTGTTCCTCCTTTCTTAAAAGGTAATTATGCTTTTACCGCACCTTTAATTTTAAGTAATGCTTTTCTAGCTCCTGGAACGTTACCTTTGATTAAAAGTAAGTTACGCTCAGCATCAACCTTTACAATTTCAAGGTTTTGAACTGTAACTTGGTCTCCACCCATACGTCCTGGTAAAAGTTTACCTTTGAATACGCGGTTTGGAGCAACAGGTCCCATTGAACCAGGGCGACGATGATAACGTGAACCGTGAGCCATCGGGCCGCGGGATTGTCCGTGGCGTTTAATAACACCTTGGAAACCTTTACCCTTTGAGATTCCTGTTACATCTACGATATCGCCTGCAGCGAAAATATCAACTTTGACTTCTTGACCAACTTCATATGCTGCTAAGTCGTCTCCGCGGAATTCGCGAATGAAGCGCTTAGGAGCAGTGTTTGCTTTCGCAACATGGCCCTTTTCTGGTTTGTTAGATAACTTTTCACGTTTGTCTTCAAAACCAACTTGAACAGCTGTGTATCCATCGCTATCAACTGATTTCTTTTGAAGGATTACGTTTGGAGCTACCTCAACTACAGTTACAGGAATTAAGTTGCCGTTTTCTGCAAACACTTGAGTCATACCAATCTTTCTTCCTAAGATTCCTTTGGTCATTTAAGTCACACCTCCTGAATAATTTTTCTTTTATTTAGATTAAAGCTTAATTTCGATATCAACACCTGATGGTAAATCTAAACGCATTAACGCATCAACTGTTTGTGGTGTTGGGTTAACGATGTCGATTAGACGTTTATGTGTCCGCATTTCGAATTGCTCACGTGAATCTTTGTACTTATGAACCGCACGAAGAATCGTATAAATGCTCTTTTCCGTTGGAAGTGGAATCGGTCCTGAAACGGCCGCACCTGAACGTTTTGCTGTTTCTACGATTTTTTCTGCTGATTGATCAAGGATTCTGTGATCATACGCTTTTAAACGGATACGAATTTTTTGTTTTGCCATTATTTTCCCTCCTTTATTCGCCTATTTTTCAAATAGACATTCTCAGTGAAAATTTCCCACACACTCGCCATGGCAAAGCGGCCGGGTGTGTCAGCAACCTTTCACATCATCGCAGTCAAAGACCAACATTGTCTATTATACATAAAACATAAAGCAAACGCAACATTAATTACGAATTTTTTTAGGCTTCTCTGCTGAACACTTTTCCTATTATATAGACTGCATTAATTTTTTTCAATAGCTTTTGATTATCTCCAATAATCTCCTAATTATATATGAGGATTTAATGAGGAAACATTATATATAGAAGGAACTCAGTCTTTATTTTTAAAAAACAAGGCTGTGTTAAGGAACATTGTTGATTACGAGCACAATGTTGATTGGAGTGGAAGGCGCGAGACTCCTGCGGGAGCAGCGGGACAGGTGAGACCCCGCAGGCGCTTTAGTGCCGAGGAGGCTCACCGCTCGCGCCTGGAACGGAAATCAACATTCTCTTTTAACACAGCAAAAAACAAAAAAGCAGATGGGTCGTCACCCATCTGCTTTTTCTATATTGTGATTACTCTTGGATTGTTGTGATTGAACCTGAACCTACTGTACGTCCACCTTCACGAATAGAGAACTTAGTTCCTTCTTCGATAGCAACTGGAGCGATAAGTTCAACAGTCATTTCAATGTGATCGCCAGGCATAACCATTTCTACGCCTTCTGGAAGATTACAAATACCTGTAATATCAGAAGTACGGAAATAGAATTGTGGACGATAGTTTGTGAAGAATGGAGTATGACGTCCACCTTCTTCTTTAGATAAAACGTAAACTTGTGCTTTGAACTTTGTGTGTGGAGTGATTGATTTCGGCTTAGCCAATACTTGGCCACGCTCGATTTCTTCACGTGCTACACCACGAAGAAGGGCACCAATGTTGTCTCCAGCTTCTGCAAAATCAAGAAGCTTACGGAACATTTCTACACCTGTTACAGTAGTAGATTTTGGCTCTTCAGTGAAACCTACGATTTCAACTACGTCACCAACTTTAACTACACCACGCTCAACACGTCCTGTAGCAACTGTTCCACGACCAGTGATTGAGAATACATCCTCAACTGGCATCATGAATGGTTTGTCAGTGTCACGTGTTGGTGTTGGAATGAACTCATCAACAGCAGTCATAAGTTCGATAACTTTTTCTTCCCATGCAGCTTCGCCTTCTAATGCTTTAAGAGCAGAACCTTTGATAACTGGAGTGTCATCGCCAGGGAAGTCGTATTCTGATAATAGATCACGAATTTCCATTTCTACTAACTCAAGAAGTTCTTCGTCATCAACCATGTCACACTTGTTCATGAATACTACAAGGTATGGTACGCCTACTTGACGAGAAAGAAGAATGTGCTCACGAGTTTGTGGCATTGGGCCATCAGTTGCAGATACAACTAGGATACCGCCGTCCATTTGTGCAGCACCAGTGATCATGTTTTTAACATAGTCAGCGTGTCCTGGGCAGTCTACGTGTGCATAGTGACGAGCATCAGTTTCGTACTCAACGTGTGATGTAGAAATTGTGATACCACGCTCTTTTTCTTCAGGTGCTCCGTCGATTTGATCATAACCGCGTGCTTCTGCTTTACCAGATTTAGCAAGTACAGAAGTGATTGCAGCTGTTAAAGTTGTTTTACCATGGTCAACGTGTCCAATTGTACCAATGTTAACGTGTGGCTTAGAACGGTCGAATTTAGCTTTTCCCATTAGAAAATCCTCCTCTTAATATAAAAGTTAAGTATATTTTTTATGGAAGCTGCAGGTGGTTGTCCCAACTTATCAGCTTCCATGCTTACAATAGTAGTTATACTTTAAAGAAAGGCGAAAATCAATTACTCACCTTTATTTTTTTTGATGATTTCTTCAGAAATTGATTTTGGTACTTCTTCGTAGTGATCAAAGTGCATAGAGAATACTCCACGGCCTTGTGTACTTGAACGAAGTGCAGTTGCATAACCAAACATTTCTGAAAGTGGAACCATTGAACGAACGACTTGTGCGTTACCACGAGCATCCATACCTTCAACACGGCCACGGCGAGCAGTGATTTGTCCCATGATATCTCCTAAATATTCTTCAGGAATTGTAACCTCAACCCTCATCATTGGCTCAAGGATTACTGGACTACACTTAGATGCAGCATTCTTAAGTGCCATTGAAGCGGCAATCTTAAACGCCATTTCTGAGGAGTCGACATCATGGTATGATCCATCGAACAATCTTGCTTTGATATCAACCAATGGATATCCAGCAAGAACACCACGATCAAGGGAATCTTCTAGACCAGCTTGAACGGCTGGGATGTATTCACGAGGAACGACACCACCGACAATTCCGTTAACAAACTCGAAGCCTTTACCTTCATCATTCGGTCCGAATTCAATCCAAACGTGTCCGTATTGTCCACGACCACCAGATTGACGAGCAAATTTACCTTCAACTTGGGCAGAACCACGGAAAGTTTCACGATAGGCAACTTGTGGTGCACCTACGTTAGCTTCAACCTTAAATTCACGACGCATACGGTCAACTAAAATATCAAGGTGAAGCTCTCCCATACCGGCAATGATAACCTGTCCAGTTTCCTGGTCAGTATGTGCACGGAATGTTGGATCTTCTTCTTGAAGCTTTTGTAATGCCGTAGTCATCTTGTCTTGGTCTGCTTTAGATTTTGGTTCTACTGAAAGTTGAATTACTGGCTCAGGGAATTGCATAGACTCTAGGATGACAAGGTTTTTATCATCACAAAGAGTGTCGCCAGTTGTTGTATCTTTCAGACCTACAGCTGCAGCAATGTCACCAGCAAAAACCTTTGAGATTTCTTGACGGCTGTTTGCATGCATTTGCAGGATACGTCCTACACGTTCACGTTTCCCTTTAGTAGAGTTCTGAACATATGAGCCAGACTCTAGCATTCCGGAGTAAACGCGGAAGAATGTTAATTTACCAACATAAGGGTCAGTCATAACTTTGAATGCAAGAGCTGAGAATGGCTCTTCGTCACTAGAATGACGTTCTACGACTACATCTTCTTCATCAGGTGCATGACCTTTGATTGCAGGTACGTCTAATGGAGATGGAAGATAATCGATAACTGCATCCAGCATCAGCTGAACACCTTTGTTTTTGAATGCTGATCCACAGATTACAGGGTAGAATTCAACATTAACGGTACCTTTACGAATGCCGGCTTTAAGCTCTTCTTTAGTGATTTCTTCACCACCAAGGTATTTCTCCATTAACTCTTCATCAAGTTCTGCTACTGCTTCAACTAGCTTCTCACGATATTCCTCTGCCAGTTCTTTATACTCTTCGGGAATCTCACGTACTTCAATATCAGTACCTAAGTCATTTCCGTAGAATGTCGCGTTCATTTCCACAAGGTCAATGATTCCGTTAAACTGATCTTCAGCACCAATTGGTAACTGAATTGCGTGCGCATTTGCTTGCAGACGGTCATGGATTGTTCCTATAGAATATAAGAAATCAGCACCAATTTTATCCATCTTATTAACATATACTACACGTGGTACACCATAAGTTGTTGCTTGACGCCAAACTGTTTCAGTTTGCGGTTCAACACCTGATTGTGCATCTAGAACAGCTACAGCGCCATCAAGGACACGAAGAGAACGTTCAACTTCAACTGTGAAGTCTACGTGTCCTGGTGTGTCGATGATATTTACGCGGTGACCCTTCCATTGTGCAGTTGTAGCTGCGGAAGTGATTGTGATTCCGCGTTCTTGTTCCTGCTCCATCCAGTCCATCTGAGAAGCGCCTTCGTGTGTTTCACCGATTTTATGAATCTTACCAGTGTAATAAAGAACACGCTCAGTGGTCGTCGTTTTACCAGCATCAATGTGAGCCATGATACCAATATTACGAGTGTTTGCTAAGGAGAACTCTCTTGCCATTGGGTCTTTCTCCTTCCTAGTTTAAAAGTTATAAGGTTAAATTACCAACGATAGTGCGCAAACGCTTTGTTTGCTTCTGCCATTTTGTGTGTATCTTCACGCTTTTTAACAGCTGCACCAGTGTTGTTAGCTGCATCCATGATTTCATTAGCTAAACGCTCTTCCATCGTCTTTTCTCCACGATTACGTGAATAGTTCACTAACCAGCGAAGACCAAGAGTTGTACGGCGGTCAGGGCGCACCTCAACTGGAACTTGATAGTTTGCACCACCTACACGGCGAGCTCTTACTTCAAGTACTGGCATGATGTTTTTCATCGCCGCATCGAAGATTTCCATTGGCTCTTTGCCGGTACGTTCACGAATGGTATCAAACGCTGAATAAAGAATCTCTTGAGATTTACCTCTTTTACCGTCAACCATCATTTTGTTGATTAGACGAGTAACTAATTTTGAATTATATAGCGGATCTGGTAATACGTCTCTTTTTGCTACAGGACCTTTACGTGGCATGTATTTTCCTCCTTTCAAAGAAGCTTCTATTTAAAGTGATTATTTTTTCGCTGCTTTTGGTCTCTTTGTACCATATTTTGAGCGACTTTGCATACGGTTGTTTACACCAGCTGTATCAAGTGCGCCACGGACGATATGATAACGTACCCCTGGTAAGTCTTTTACACGTCCTCCACGGATAAGAACAACACTGTGCTCTTGAAGGTTGTGGCCAATACCAGGAATGTATGCAGTCACCTCGATACCGTTTGTCAAACGTACACGAGCATATTTACGTAACGCTGAGTTCGGTTTCTTCGGAGTCATAGTACCAACACGAGTACATACTCCGCGTTTTTGTGGTGAAGATACATTCGTTTGTGATTTCTTAAAGCTGTTATAACCTTTATTAAGCGCAGGAGATTTTGACTTCTCCGCCACTGATTGACGAGGCTTGCGCACTAGTTGGTTAATAGTAGGCATGATTTGTTTCCTCCCTTCATTATTTGTAAGCCCACACATCCAGGTGGTTCATTTTTTGGCAAAAACAAAGTTTTTGCAGACTTCTCTATCTACAAAAACAGTTTTTAACGGATAATTGCAACTGCTGCAGCACCCACTTCAATCCCGCATGCTTTCCCAAGTTTTTTCTTGGAGTCTACATAGAGGACGGGAACATCCGATCCAAGAGCTTCACTGATAATTTTCGCTGTCAAGCTATTGTCAGCGTCATTAGCAACTACCATCTCTTTTACAAGTCCCTCTTTAAGTGCCTTCACTGTTTGTTTTGTTCCTATAACGATTCTTTGTGCCTGTAATACTTTTTCATAAGACATAAAGCATATCCTCCAAAGTATCAGGTGAATAGGAGCACCTTTGATATAGTAACATCTTCGCAAATGGATGTCAACACCACATTTTACTTTTCTTTAAATACGGTATCCGCCCAGAGGGCAGATACCGCGTTAATTAATCAATTGTTACGGTTTCTTCGGATGTTGTATCTCTTAGCACCGGCTCAGCTTTACGGTAACGCGGCATGCCAGTTCCAGCTGGAACAAGTTTCCCGATGATAACATTCTCTTTTAAGCCGAGTAATTCATCGCGCTTGCCTTTAATAGCTGCATCGGTAAGAACTCTTGTTGTTTCTTGGAACGATGCGGCAGACAAGAATGAATCTGTTTCAAGGGAAGCTTTCGTAATTCCAAGTAAGACTGGACGTCCTGTCGCTGGTAATTTCCCGCTTAAGAGTGCTTTTTCATTCGCATCCCTAAACTGATGAATATCAAGAAGTGTGCCTGGAAGAACATCTGTTTCACCTGCATCACTCACACGAACTTTACGGAGCATTTGACGAACCATTACTTCAACGTGCTTATCGCCAATTTCAACCCCTTGCATGCGGTAAACCTTTTGTACTTCACGCAATAGGTATTCTTGAACCGACTTAACGTCTTTCACTTTGATCAGTTCTTTCGGATCAATTGAACCTTCCGTTAACTCTTGGCCGCGTTCAATTGGATCATTGATTGCTACCTTCAAGCGCGCTGTATATGGCGCATTATAAGTACGTGATTCGACCTCACCTTGAACAACGATTTCATGCTGACGATCACGACCCTCATTAATGCCAACGACAATCCCGTCAATTTCTGAAATTACCGCAACCCCTTTCGGGTTACGAGCTTCAAAAATTTCTTGGATACGTGGTAAACCTTGGGTAATATCGTCTCCTGCTACACCACCAGTATGGAAAGTACGCATCGTTAACTGTGTACCTGGCTCACCGATGGATTGAGCAGCAATAATACCAACTGCTTCACCAACCTCCACCTCTTGACCAGTTGCCAAGTTACGGCCATAACACTTTTTACATACACCATGACGGGTATTACATGTAAATGCAGATCGGATTTTAACCTCTTCCACACCGGCACCAACAATGATTTCAGCTAAATCCTCAGTAATCAAGCCATTTTCCGGAACAAGAACTTCTTTTGTTTCAGGATGCTTGATAGCATTTCTTGCATAACGGCCAATTAGACGTTCGTCCAATCCTTCGATTATTTCAGTACCGTCTTTTAAGGCACTGATTAAGAAGCCGCGGTCAGTTCCGCAATCATCTTCACGAACAATAACATCCTGAGCAACATCAACAAGACGGCGTGTTAAATATCCAGAGTCAGCCGTTTTAAGGGCTGTATCAGCAAGACCTTTACGCGCACCGTGTGTAGAGATAAAGTACTCTAATACCGTTAATCCTTCACGGAAACTTGATTTGATTGGTAACTCAATGATTCGTCCAGCCGGGTTGGCCATCAGACCACGCATACCAGCAAGCTGTGTAAAGTTGGAAGCATTACCACGGGCACCGGAATCACTCATCATAAAGATTGGATTCGTTTTATTCAAGGATTTCATCAGTTTACCTTGAATAACATCTTTTGCTTGGCTCCAGATAGCGATAACACGATCATAACGTTCATCTTCAGTAATCAGACCACGTCTGAATTGCTTTGTCACATTATCAACTTTTGCTTGGGCCTCATGGAGGATCTGTTCCTTTTCGCCAAGAACGACAATGTCTGCTACCCCTACGGTAATACCAGCTTTTGTCGAATGTTTGAATCCTAAATCCTTCATGCGGTCAAGCATTTTGGACGTTTCGGTAATTTTGAAACGTTTGAATACTTCTGCAATGATATTTCCAAGAATCTTCTTTTTGAATGGATCAACTAAAGGCATTTGAATAATTTTCGCCCTAATGTCTTCCCCTTTTTCAACAAAATACTTCTGAGGCGTTTCAACCTCTAGATTATTTCTTGTTGGTTCATTGATATAAGGGAATGATTTCGGCAGAATTTCATTAAAAATAAGCTTACCAACCGTGGTAATTAACAGCTTATTGTTTTGTTCTTCCGTAAATGTTTCATTTCCCAATGAGCCAGCATGAACAGCAACTCGCGAATGGAAGTGAACATAACCATTTTGATAAGCAAGGATTGCCTCGCTTGTATCTTTAAAAATCATACCCTCGCCAATTGCGCCTTCTCGTTCTAGGGTTAAGTAATAGTTCCCTAATACCATGTCCTGGGAAGGAGTAACAACTGGTTTACCATCTTTAGGGTTCAAGATGTTTTGCGCAGCCAGCATTAACAGGCGTGCTTCCGCTTGAGCTTCAGATGATAGCGGTACGTGAACAGCCATTTGGTCACCGTCAAAGTCCGCATTGTATGCCGTACATACAAGTGGATGAAGACGAATTGCCCGTCCTTCAACAAGGGTTGGTTCAAATGCCTGAATTCCTAATCTATGCAATGTTGGGGCACGGTTTAATAAAACCGGATGCTCTCTGATGACATCTTCGAGTACATCCCAAACATCTGGTGAAACTCGTTCGATTTTACGTTTTGCTGATTTGATGTTGTGGGCTAAACCTTTCTCAACAAGTTCCTTCATCACAAATGGCTTGAAAAGTTCAAGTGCCATTTCTTTTGGAAGACCACATTGATACATTTTCAAGTTTGGTCCAACAACAATAACGGAACGTCCTGAATAGTCAACCCGTTTTCCAAGCAAGTTCTGACGGAAACGTCCTTGCTTTCCTTTTAGCATATGGGAAAGTGACTTTAATGGACGGTTACCAGGACCTGTGACCGGGCGGCCGCGACGGCCGTTATCAATCAAGGCATCAACCGCTTCTTGAAGCATCCGCTTTTCGTTTTGAACGATAATGCTCGGTGCACCAAGATCTAATAATCGCTTTAAACGGTTGTTACGGTTAATAACACGACGATAAAGGTCGTTTAAGTCAGATGTTGCAAATCTTCCCCCATCCAATTGAACCATTGGACGAAGCTCTGGCGGAATGACTGGAAGAACATCAAGAACCATCCAATCTGGCTCATTTCCTGAACCACGGAATGCCTCTAACACTTCAAGACGTTTAATAGCTCGTGTGCGGCGCTGGCCTTGAGCGGTTTTTAATTCTTCTTTTAAAAAGTCAACTTCCTTGTTTAAATCGATATCAGAAAGAAGTTTTTTTATCGCTTCTGCGCCCATGGCTGCTTGGAATTTGTTTCCGTACTTATCACGGTACGCGCGATATTCTTTTTCAGATAGAAGCTGCTTCTTATCAAGGGCGGTATCACCGGATTCTGTCACTACATACGAAGCGAAGTAAATGATTTCCTCCAAAGCCCGTGGTGACATGTCTAATACTAGTCCCATTCGGCTTGGAATCCCTTTGAAATACCAAATATGTGAAACAGGTGCAGCAAGCTCAATATGACCCATTCGTTCACGACGAACCTTTGCACGGGTTACTTCCACTCCACAGCGGTCACAAACGACGCCTTTATAGCGGACACGCTTGTATTTGCCGCAATGACATTCCCAGTCCTTTGTTGGACCGAATATTCTTTCGCAGAATAGACCGTCCTTTTCAGGCTTTAAAGTACGATAGTTAATGGTTTCTGGCTTTTTAACCTCTCCGAATGACCACGAGCGGATTTTATCCGGTGAAGCAAGACCAATTTTCATATACTCAAAATTATTAACGTCCAGCAAGGGGCCTACCTCCCTTTCGATCTCCAGGTTTTTCCCTTATTGCGAAGTAAAGCTGAAGCGCACGAAAGTGCGCTGCAGCTAGAATAAATAATTACTCTTTTGAACCGACTTTTTCTGATTCTAAGTTTTGCGCTTCAGGTGCAATGTTTAACGTATCGACTTGCTGTAAGTCATCATCATCTTCCGTATCGCGCATTTCAATTTCTTGTTCGTCACCGGAAAGAATTTTCACATCCATACCAAGACTTTGAAGTTCTTTAATTAATACCTTGAATGATTCTGGAACGCCTGGTTCCGGAACATTCTCACCTTTGACAATTGCTTCATATGTTTTCACACGGCCAACAACGTCATCTGATTTAACGGTAAGAATTTCTTGAAGTGTGTATGCTGCACCGTAAGCTTCAAGTGCCCAAACCTCCATCTCACCGAAGCGCTGTCCGCCAAATTGTGCTTTACCGCCAAGTGGCTGCTGCGTTACAAGTGAGTAAGGTCCAGTTGAACGGGCATGAAGCTTATCATCAACCATGTGTGCCAGTTTAATCATATACATGACACCAACAGAGACACGGTTATCAAATGGTTCACCGGAACGTCCATCATATAGAACTGTTTTTGCATCACGGGACATTCCCGCTTCTTCAATCGTTCCCCACACATCCTCCTCAGTGGCTCCATCAAATACCGGAGATGCCACATGAATACCAAGGTAACGGGCTGCCATCCCAAGATGAAGCTCTAACACCTGGCCAATGTTCATCCGTGATGGAACACCTAAAGGATTTAGCATGATATCAACAGGCGTGCCATCTGGTAAATACGGCATATCCTCTTCAGGTAAAATCCGAGAGATAACCCCTTTATTTCCGTGACGGCCAGCCATCTTATCGCCCTCATGAATCTTACGTTTCTGAACAATATATACACGGACAAGCTGATTTACTCCCGGTGGAAGTTCATCACCATCTTCACGATTAAACACTTTAACGTCGTGAACAATTCCGCCGCCGCCATGTGGAACTCTTAATGAGGTATCGCGTACTTCACGAGCTTTTTCTCCAAAAATAGCATGGAGTAGACGTTCTTCTGCCGTTAATTCGGTTACTCCTTTTGGCGTAACTTTACCTACAAGCAGGTCACCGTCTTTTACTTCCGCACCGGTGCGAATAATTCCACGCTCATCTAAATTGCGAAGCGCATCTTCACCCACGTTTGGAATATCACGGGTAATTTCTTCCGGTCCGAGCTTTGTATCACGGGATTCAGATTCGTATTCTTCAATATGAATCGATGTATAAACATCGTCTTTTACAAGACGTTCACTCATGATAATCGCATCTTCATAGTTATAGCCATCCCATGTCATAAACGCAACAAGTACATTACGTCCAAGGGCAAGTTCACCTAACTCCATGGAAGGACCATCGGCAAGGATTTCACCTTTTTTCACCCGGTTACCGACAGCAACGATTGGACGTTGGTTATAGCAAGTACCTTGGTTGGAGCGGATAAATTTCAAGAGCCGGTATTTTTTAAGATCACCTTTTACCTCTTGACCATCTACTTCTTTAATTTCACGTACCCAAACTTCACGCGCTTCAACATGTTCGACAATACCCTCATGCTTACAAATCACTGCTGCACCTGAGTCTTTTCCTGATACATATTCCATCCCCGTACCTACTCTTGGTGCTTCCGGCTGCATTAGTGGTACAGCCTGCCGCTGCATGTTCGCACCCATCAAGGCACGGTTAGAGTCATCGTTTTCAAGGAATGGGATACACGCCGTTGCCGCAGAGACAACCTGTTTAGGCGATACATCCATATAATCGATGCGATCGCGATTTACAACCGTGTTTTCACCACGGAAACGAGCAACAACATCGTTATCAAGGAATGAACCATCGTCATCAAGACGGGAATTTGCCTGTGCTACTACATAGTTATCTTCTTCATCTGCGGTTAAGTAATCGATTCGGCTCGTTACCTTTCCTGTGTCAGGATTAACACGACGGTATGGCGTTTCGATAAATCCAAAGCGATTAACTTTTGCATATGATGATAATGAGTTAATTAATCCAATGTTCGGACCCTCTGGTGTTTCAATCGGACACATCCGCCCATAGTGGGAATAGTGTACGTCACGAACCTCAAATCCGGCGCGTTCACGGGTTAAACCACCAGGCCCAAGGGCTGATAGACGACGCTTGTGTGTTAATTCAGCAAGCGGGTTTGTTTGATCCATGAACTGCGATAACTGCGAGCTTCCAAAAAACTCTTTTATCGAAGCAATAACTGGACGAATATTAATTAATTGCTGTGGTGTAATCGTTGCTGTATCTTGAATGGACATTCTTTCACGAACCACACGCTCCATCCGAGACAAACCAATACGGAACTGATTTTGCAGTAATTCCCCAACAGAACGAAGACGTCTGTTTCCTAAATGGTCGATATCATCCGTGTCGCCTACTCCATGTAATAAATTGAAGAAATAGCTAATTGATGAGATGATATCTGCAGGGGTAATATTTTTAATTGGTTCAGCCACATAGGCATTACCCAGTACATTAATGACCTTTTCATTCTCATCACCAGGCGCATAGATTTTGATTCCCTGAAGAATGATTTCATCTTCCACAACTCCGCCAACAGGACTGAAGCCTCTGAAATTAATATTTTTTTCAAGTGCCGGAATAATTCTGTCAAGATTTCTTCTGTCAAGAACAGTTCCCTTTTCAGCAATAATTTCCCCTGTTTCCGGATCGGCGAGTGATTCTGCTAAACGTTGATTGAATAGGCGGTTTTTAATATGAAGCTTTTTATTGATTTTATAACGCCCTACATTAGCAAGATCATAGCGCTTTGGATCAAAGAAGCGAGATACCAATAAACTCTTAGCATTATCAACGGTTGGCGGTTCACCTGGACGCAGACGCTCATAGATTTCTAAAAGCGCTTTGTCGACACCTTCCGTGTTGTCTTTCTCTAACGTATTGCGAATATACTCGTTATCTCCAATCAACTCGATAATTTCTTGATCAGAGCCGAAGCCTAGTGCACGCAAAAGAACCGTAACGGGCAGTTTCCGAGTACGATCTATTCTCACATATACGACATCTTTGGCATCTGTTTCATACTCCAGCCAAGCGCCGCGGTTCGGAATTACAGTAGCTGTAAATCCTTTCTTTCCATTCTTATCAAGTTTTCCATTATAGTACACGCTCGGTGAACGGACTAATTGTGAAACAATAACGCGTTCTGCCCCATTAATGACAAACGTGCCAGTCTCCGTCATAAGTGGAAAATCACCCATGAAGACATCTTGGTCTTTTACTTCACCAGTTTCTTTGTTTACAAGACGTACTTTCACACGCAATGGAGCAGAATATGTAACGTCCCGTTCTTTTGATTCTTCAACTGAATACTTTGGATCGCCAAGGCTGTAATCAATAAATTCCAGTGATAGGTTACCAGTAAAGTCTTCAATTGGTGAAATATCCTGAAACATTTCACGCAAACCCTCATCAAGAAACCATTGATATGAAGAGGTTTGGATTTCAATGAGATTTGGTAATTCTAATACTTCACTGATTCGTGCGTAACTTCTTCGTTGGCGGTGTCGTCCATACTGAACTAGTTGACCTGTCAACTGATTCACCCCTCAAATCAAGCGTTATTTATTAAATCTATTTACGTCTACCAGGAGGAAATAAACATCTTCCCAGCAGACAAAAAGAAAAAGGGTTTTTTAACCAAAAAACCACATTTTCACATTTTGGCTATTATTTTGTCATCTTTTCCTTCTTACTCCGTTTTTATACTAAAAAATAAGTATTTTTAGGAATAAATCGGAAATTATTATGATGGCATTTTATAATGCTACCACAACGGATATTTAGAGTCAACTACTTTGTTGCCTTTATGATAAAATAACCTTTGGATTTGTCAATAGTCTCTACAACGGAAAACATCGTCTCTAATTTTTCAAATGTAGATGGCGCCCCTTGTTTCTTTTGAATGACTACCCAAAGCGCGCCTCCAGAAACAAGATGCTCAAAGCTTTGTTCATATATATCATGAACCGTCTTTTTCCCTGCTCTTATTGGCGGGTTTGTTATGATGGCGGCAAACGTAGTTTCTTTTACACTTAGCAGCCGGTCACTCTCATAGATTTCAACATTGTTGATTCCATTCAGGGCTGCATTTTCCTTGGCCAGCTCTATCGCTCGTTCATTAACATCCACCATATGAACCTTACGTCCATGGTTTTCTTTCGCAATCGATAAACCAATCGGTCCATAGCCGCAGCCTACATCAAGAACAAGCCCTTCCACCTCCGGCATGATAAAAGACTCAATTAGCAAACGGGAGCCAAAATCTACTTCCTTTTTCGAAAAAACACCGTTATCGGTTTTAAAACGAAAAAGATGATTCTTTAGGGTGAAATCCCAATACTTCGGATCACTTTCAACCTTTTGAGTTCGAGAATAGTAGTGTTCAGACATCAGACTCACCTCCCGGGGAGTATTAAAAATAGAGGTAATCGGGGATATTTATCAAGCGAAAAAAAGCCCGCTTAAAAAGCGAGCTTTTTTATAGAAAAATTACTTAACTTCAACGTTAGCTCCAACTTCAGCAAGCTTAGCTTTAACTTCTTCAGCTTCTTCTTTAGAAACGCCTTCTTTAAGAGCTTTTGGTGCGTTGTCAACAAGGTCTTTTGCTTCTTTAAGTCCAAGACCAGTGATTTCACGAACAACTTTGATAACTTTGATTTTTTGGTCGCCAGCGCTAGCTAGGATTACATCAAATTCAGTTTGCTCTTCAACAGCTGCAACAGCCGCGCCGCCCATTGCTACTGGAGCAGCAGCAGTTACGCCGAATTCTTCTTCGATTGCTTTTACTAGATCGTTAAGTTCTAAAACAGTCATAGATTTAACTGCTTCAATGATTTGTTCTTTAGTCATGATTAAGTTTCCTCCTTAGTTTTCGTTCAAGTTTATTGGTTAAAGCTTAAGTTTAACTTACGCGCCTTGTTCTTCTTTTTGATCTGCCACAGCTTTTGCAGCAAGAGCAAGATTGCGAATTGGAGCTTGTAGTACGCTGAGTAGCATAGATAGCAAGCCTTCGCGTGATGGTAGGTCAGCAAGAGCTTTGATTTCTTCAGCCGTTGCAACGTTCCCTTCAATTACACCTGCTTTAAGTTCAAGTGCTTCATGCTTCTTCGCGAAATCATTCAAAATTTTAGCTGGTGCTACAACATCTTCGGTACTGAACGCGATTGCGTTTGGACCTGTTAATGCTTCGTTTAAGCCTGAAAGCTCAACAGCTTCAGCCGCACGGCGTACCATTGAGTTTTTGTACACCTTAAACTCGACGCCAGCTTCGCGAAGTTGTTTACGAAGTTCAGTAACTTCAGAAACAGTAAGACCACGATAATCAACAACAACAGTTGATACACTCGCTTTTAATTTATTTGAAATTTCTTCAACAATGTGTTTCTTTGCTTCGATTGCACTGCTCATCTTTACACCTCCTGTAGAATATCTACATTTATACCAGGTAAGTAAAAGCCTCCATATCAGTTTTCAGACATGGAGGCAGCATACATCAGCTGAAACGGTTCAGCTAAATCTATTCTCTAACCTCGGCAGGAAATTAAGCGCAAACGCACCTGCTGTCTACAGTACAAATGTTTATTATTTTAAACAACATAACAGATTATATAAAATGTAGTTATGTTTGTCAATTGGAAAAATTACTTAACTGCAACGGATGAAGGATCTACCTTCACTCCAGGTCCCATTGTTGAAGCAACAGTTACGTTCTTCATGTATGTGCCTTTTGCAGCAGCAGGCTTAACTTTTAACAAGGTTTCAAACACAGTGTTAAAGTTCTCAACCAACTTTTCGTTTTCGAAAGATGCTTTACCGATTGGTACGTGGATGTTGCCAGACTTATCAACGCGGTATTCAACTTTACCTGCTTTAATTTCATTGATTGCTCTTGTTACATCAAATGTAACAGTACCTGTTTTAGGGTTTGGCATTAAGCCTTTTGGTCCTAATACACGTCCAAGTTTACCAACTTCACCCATCATGTCAGGAGTTGCAACGATAACATCAAATTCAAACCAACCTTGTTGGATTTTGTTGATGTATTCTGCATCGCCTACATAATCAGCGCCAGCTGCTTCTGCTTCCTTCACTTTTTCACCCTTCGCGAATACTAATACGCGTTGAGTTTTACCAGTTCCGTTTGGAAGTACAACTGCACCACGGATTTGTTGGTCTGCTTTCTTAGGGTCAACGCCTAAACGGAAAGCAACTTCAAGAGTCGCATCAAATTTTGTGTAGTTTGTTTTCTTTGCAAGATCAATTGCTTCTGCAATTGGGTATGCCTTTAGGCGATCTACAAGCTTAGTCGCTTCTAAATACTTTTTACCTTTTTTAGCCATTTTTATTTCCTCCTAGAATGTGGTTTTAACGTTGAATAACTCCCACTTATTAAAGCGGAGGCGCCTTGTTCAGCCCCGACAGGCATAAGACGAGCCGGCTAGAAGGTTGTTCTTTAACCTTCTGGGCGGATTGGCTTATGACCCGAGGGGCTAGGCGCCGCAGCTAGCAAAGAATAAAGGTTGCGTAACCACGCAACCCCCACTCATTACAAACAGTTCACATGGATTAGTCTTCGATAACGATTCCCATGCTGCGTGCAGTACCTTCAACCATGCGCATTGCTGCTTCAACGCTTGCTGCGTTTAGGTCAGGCATTTTTTGTTCCGCAATCCCGCGTACTGTATCACGCTTTACTGTTGCTACTTTATTACGGTTAGGTTCACCTGAACCAGACTGAATTCCAGCTGCTACTTTCAATAGAACGGCAGCAGGAGGAGTTTTCGTAATAAATGTAAATGAACGGTCTTCAAAAACCGTGATTTCAACAGGAATGATCAATCCAGCTTGATCTGCTGTACGAGCGTTAAATTCTTTACAGAATCCCATGATGTTAACACCGGCTTGACCTAGTGCAGGACCAACTGGCGGCGCTGGGTTTGCTTTACCAGCAGGAATTTGTAATTTAACAACTTTAATTACTTTTTTAGCCACGAGACACACCTCCTTAAAGTCCGTGATGTGGTAATTGGGAACCTTTGGAACCCTCCCACTCAGGTATCTGTCCTTATATATTAATCATAAAGAACTTGATTAAAGTCTTGTCTCATTAAGAGACATACTGACCTATGAAATATTACCACTTTTTAAAAATGATTTCAAGTTTTTTTACAATATCAGTTTATTTTTCTTTAAAACCTAATTAAATTATAGTTTTTCAATTTGTGTAAAATCTAGTTCTACCGGGGTATCCCGTCCGAACATATTT
The DNA here is from genome assembly GCF_042885335.1 of Neobacillus sp. NPDC058068. Taxonomy (NCBI): domain Bacteria; kingdom Bacillati; phylum Bacillota; class Bacilli; order Caryophanales; family Bacillaceae; genus Neobacillus; species Neobacillus sp. NPDC058068. Next base: position 45,320 of record NZ_JBHVSI010000027.1, read on the forward strand.
ACAAGAACTTTTAGTTTTGATCTGTCCTTGTCCAATTCTTCAATAGACCCCGTGAAGTTTGCGAATGGACCTTCCTTCACCCGTACTGTTTCCCCGAGTTCATAATTAACATCGACACGTTTTTCTTCTACGCCCATCCGTTTAAGAATCATCACTACTTCTTCCGGAAGCAGCGGGGTTGGTTTGGAACCCGATCCCGCAGAGCCGACAAATCCTGTTACACCAGGGGTATTGCGAACAACATACCAAGAATCGTCCGTCATCACAATTTCAACCAGGACATACCCTGGAAACACTTTCCTTTTGACTACTTTTTTCTTGCCATTTTTGAAATCAGTTTCTTCTTCTTCTGGAACAACGACACGGAATATTTTATCCGACATCCCCATTGATTCCACACGCTTTTCTAAGTTGGCTTTTACTTTATTTTCATACCCCGAGTACGTATGAACTACATACCAATTCTTTTCCATTTAAGAGGACTAGAGCGTCCGTCCCTCCCTATTCTATCAGTTCAAAATTTGTTTTTAAGCAAATGAAAAAACCCGCATAGACGGGCTTTTAGATAAAATTTCCTTATTAATCACCATTATACCACGAAAGGTAACTTATTATTCAAGAATTAAACGAATCAATTTTGAAATTCCTAAATCAAGAACGGCGAAGAACGCTGCGAAAAAAACAACGGTCGATAATACAGTAACGGTGGAACGAGTTAATTCACCGCGCTTTGGCCAACTGACCTTTCTCATTTCACGGATAACATCACTGAAGAACTTCGTTATGCGCTGCATCTTTAGTAACCCCCAAAATCTAAAAATAACTGCTAGAAAATCTATCTACTTTTATTTTGTTTCCCGGTGTACCGTTTGGGCTGTGCAAGTTTTGCAGAATTTCTTCAATTCTAACCTTTTTGTTTGTGTCTCTTTGCTGACGGTCGAATAATTCCGCGAGCCGCAGTCAACACAAGCAAGAATTACCTTTTTGCTCATATTTCGACACCTTCACCCATTTTTCTTTATATCCTTAAAAATGTAACACGACACCTAATTAATGTCAATATCTAATAAGAACGGATTCAACATAATCGCAATGATTCAATTTACAAGGAAAATTCCCGAATTTCTAAGTATCGTTCAAGCTTTCTTTTCACTCGCTGCAAGGCATTATCAATCGATTTAACATGGCGGTTAAGCTCCTCCGAAATCTCTTGATATGATTGACCATCTAAGTAAAGGGCTAGAACTTTCCGCTCTAAGTCGCTTAATAATTCAGACATTTTTACCTCTATATGGTCATATTCCTCTTGATTAATAATTAATTCTTCCGGGTCAAGTACTTTAGCACCTGACAGAACATCCATTAATGTCCGGTCTGATTCTTCATCATAAATAGGCTTGTCCAAAGAGACATAGGAATTCAACGGGATATGCTTCTGCCGTGTTGCCGTTTTAATCGCAGTAATAATTTGTCGGGTTATACACAGCTCGGCAAACGCCTTGAAGGAGGTAAGCTTGTCTTCGCGGAAGTCTCGAATCGCCTTATAAAGTCCGATCATTCCTTCTTGGACAATATCTTCCTTATCAGCGCCAATTAAAAAATAGGATCTTGCTTTTGCACGTACAAAATTACGATACTTATGGATTAAATAATCCAATGCTTCACTATCACCCTGATGCACTAAGTCGACAATTTCCTCATCTTCCATTACGAAGAAATGGTCATTGCTTTTTGTCCTGAAGTCCGTACTCAACGTAGATCCCCTCCACCGAACAAGCATAGATATTAATAGTATACATTAGAAGTAATTTGAAGTCGAGAGCTCATTTCTGTCCTCTGCGCCATTTTTCAAAAATTTCTGCCATTTCTTCGCTAATCGGTATTTTGGAAACTGGTTTTTTTTCTTGAATGTTCTTCACTTTTTTTTCAATGCCTTTTTCAATCGAGGACATTTCTATAAGGAGCTCGCGTGCTGACTTCCTTAGAGCCCCTTGTCCGAAAATCGCCCATTGTTCTGTGAAATCCGACGTGGCAACATGCACCTGCGTTCTCCGATTATTTAAACTAATGGCTAACTTTTCAATCCGCTCATCCGCTGTTTCATTTTCCTTTGTAAAAATGACCTCTACTTTATGGTTTTTATATTTTTTTTCTGTCCCTTGCACATAATAGGCATCGAAAACAACTATTACACGGTAACCGGAAAATGCCTGGTATTCCGCCATTCTTTCCACTAAGCGGTCCCTGGCCGCGGGCAGGTCACGATCCTTTAACACCTTTAGTTCTGGCCAGGCACCGATAATGTTATATCCATCAACGAGCAGGATATCCATAAGCTACCTCTCGAGCGGATGCCGTTTTCGATAAACCTCATACATGAGCAATGACGCAGCCACAGAGGCATTCAAGGATGTTACTTTCCCGGCCATCGGCAAATGAATGAGAAAATCACATTTTTCTCCGATAAGCCGGCCCATCCCTTTCCCTTCACTGCCGATGACTAAGCCCAGTGGCAGTGTGCCATCTATTTGGCGGTAATCTTGTTTGCCTTTGGCGTCCGTTCCGGCAATCCATACGCCTCGTTCCTTTAATTCATCAATCGTCCGCGCCATATTGGTCACGCGGGCTACCGGTATATATTCAATTGCGCCTGTCGAAGCTTTTGCGACTGTCGCCGTTAACCCCACAGCCCTTCGCTTCGGAATTATAATCCCATGGGCGCCGACCGCATCCGCCGTTCTCATAATCGAACCAAGGTTATGCGGGTCCTCAATTTCATCCAACAACAAGAAGAATGGAGGTTCATTTTTCTTTTCAGCCGCCGCAAACAAATCATCAATTTCCGCATATTGATAGGCAGCAACATAGGCCAAGACCCCTTGATGATTTTCTCCTGAGATTTGGTCTATTTTTTTCTTCGGGACAAATTGAACGAGCACATTTGCTTCTTTTGCTAATTGGGTAATCTGCTGCATCTGCCCGCGCTGCGACCCTTCTGCAATTAAGATTTTATTAATATCCCTTTCTGATTTAAGTGCTTCGATAACTGGATTTTTCCCCACGATGTATTCCTGGTCCATCTAGCGCTCCTCCTTTCTTTCCTCCACATATAAAAATGCTTTCTGAATAAGCTCCTCTAAACGATTCTGCTTACCAGTCAAATATAAATATCCCATCAACGCTTCAAACGCTGTACTGTAGTGATAGGTCTGGACATCTGTATTTTTCGGAACGGTCCCTGATTTTGCATTTCTGCCGCGGCTAACCACAGCTAATTCTTCCTCATCCAACAGGTTATCTTCCTTCATTTGAAAAAGAATATGGCATTGCGCCTTCGCTGAAACGTACTTCGTTGCCGTACGATGCAGCTGATTCGGCCTAACCTTACCGCTGTACAACAGGTGCCGCCTTACATAGGTTTCAAAGATTGCGTCACCCATGTAGGCCAGCGCGAGGCTGTTTAATTGTTTTACATCAATTGTCTGTTCATAATCAAGCATAAACTCAGCCTCTTTTCCACCTAGTACCTTGCGGTGTGTCTTCTAAAATAATATTCATGTCCTTTAATTGATCTCTAATTTGATCAGACAATTGGAAGTTCCGGTCTTTCCGTGCCTGAATTCGTTTTTCAATCAGTGCATCAATTTCTTCATCCAATAATTCTTCAATTTCAAGCGTCAGCCCTAGAACACGAAATAATTCGTCGAATTGGTTCGTAAATGCATCAATAACTTCCACTGCAGTATTCTTTTCTAAAAGGTAATAATTAGCCAGCTTTGAAAGATCAAATAAAACGGAAATGGCCTTAGCTGTGTTAAAGTCATCATCCATTGCCTCAATAAATTGTTCACGGGAAGCAGCAATTTTATTAAGCCACTCATGATTATTATCTGTTAAATTCGTACTCGCTTCTTTGCGATGCTTTAAATTTTGATAAGAGGTTGTCAAGCGTTCCAAGGCTGCCTTTGTACTTTCCAATAATTCCTCGCTGTAATTAATCGGATTGCGGTAATGGACGGATAACATAAAGAACCGTAACACTTGCGGATTATGTTTTTGAATAATTTCATGAACCAACACAAAATTGCCAAGTGACTTAGACATTTTTTCATTATCGATGTTAATATAGCCGTTGTGCATCCAGTAGTTGGCAAAAGGTTTCCCGGTAAGGGCCTCTGTTTGAGCAATTTCATTCTCATGGTGAGGGAACGTTAGATCCTGACCGCCGGCATGGATGTCGATCGTTTCGCCTAAGTACTTTTTCGCCATTGCTGAGCATTCAATATGCCAGCCTGGCCGGCCAAGACCCCATGGGCTTTCCCAGTAGATTTCCCCTTCTTTTACCGCCTTCCATAAGGCAAAGTCTAGGTCATCTTGCTTTTTATCACCGACTTCAATTCTTGCTCCAACCTGCAAATCATCGATTGATTGATGGGAAAGCTTACCGTAACCATCAAATTTTCTTGTCCGAAAATAAACATCGCCTTCTGATTCATACGCATAGCCCTTTTCGATCAATTGGCTAATGAAATCAATGATGATTCCCATGTTTTCCATAACCCGTGGATGGACATCTGCTTTTTGGCAGCCTAATGCGGAAACATCCTCATGGTAGGCGTTGATAAAACGGTCGGCAACGGCTGGAACATCTTCCCCTAACTGATTGGCAGCCCGGATTAACTTGTCATCTACATCGGTAAAGTTCGATACGTACTTGACATCATAGCCGCGGTATTCAAAATAGCGCCGGACCGTATCAAAGACAATTGCCGGGCGGGCATTTCCAATATGAATATAATTATAGACTGTCGGACCGCAAACATACATTTTGACCTTTCCTTCTTCGAGCGGTACGAACGTTTCTTTCTTGCGCGTAAGTGTATTATAAATTTGAATGTTCATTGAAATTAATCCTTTCACCTTTGATATCTTCCAGTTCTTTCTTTAGCTCATTTAGTTCATTTTGCATTTCTCTTAAGCGGTCCGCAACCGGATCTGGCAGGTCACAGTGGTTTAAGTCCTTATTAATCCGTTTCCCATCTTGAATGACAACCCTGCCCGGAATCCCTACTACGGTTGAATTAGGGGGCACTTCTTTTAAGACAACCGAGCCGCCGCCAATTTTGGAATTCTCTCCAATTGTAATCGATCCGAGTACTTTCGCTCCGGTGGCAATGAGGACATTATCCTTAATCGTTGGATGCCGTTTCCCTTTTTCTTTCCCCGTTCCACCCAGCGTTACTCCTTGATAGATAGTTACATTATCCCCAATTTCACAGGTTTCCCCAATCACCACTCCCATACCGTGGTCAATAAAGAATTTCCTTCCTATTTTTGCCCCTGGGTGAATTTCAATTCCGGTAAAAAACCGGCTTATCTGCGAAATCACCCTGGCAAGGAAAAGTAATTTACGATTAAATAATGCGTGTGCCACCCGATGCGCCCAAATAGCGTGTAATCCTGAATAGGTCAGGATTACCTCAATGGAGCTTCTTGCTGCAGGATCCTGTTCAAAAACGACCTCAACGTCCTCCCTCAACTTTTTGAACATTGCCATTCCCCCTGTTTTTTGAATAAATAAAACGTAAAAAGCGCCCCTGTCGTATTCGACAGAGACGCTTGTGCGTGGTTCCACTCTGATTAGACCGGATTAGCTCATCAGAAATTGAAGCTAGATGCTGGTCTCACTCTGCCTGTTAACGGATAGGTTCCGCCCATATCTACTAGAGTTGACTCTTTCGAAATGGGACTCAGAGGTGCATTTCAAAAAATGAGAAGCTTAAACCACTTTCAGCCGGTGATGGTTCTCTCTTTCAGCATCATTTTTTTACTTTTCCTCTTCAACACTTTAGAATGTATGAAATTCTTTCTTTTACTATATTACATTTCCCCAATAATGTTAACCAATAATTTTTTGAATTCTCATTTGGACTTTATTTTTACCTAAGAGTTCGATTGCTTGCGGCAGGTCTGGTCCGTGTGTCTGACCTGTTACTGCGGCACGAATCGGCATAAATAGATTCTTTCCTTTTTGGCCGGTGGACTTTTGCACAGCTTTCATCGCTGCCTTAATTCCATCGGCTTGGAAGCTTTCAAGCTGGTCAAGTTCGTTTGAAAATGCTTTTAATACTTCCGGCACCTGTTCCCCGGAGAGAATTTCCTTTGCATCTTCTTCATATTCAGCATCATCTTTAAAGAACATATCTGATAATTCAACGATTTCAGCACCAAAGCTCATTTTTTCCTGTAGCAGGGCTGCTAATCCGCGAGCCCAATGATGCTCTTCATCAGTCAAATTTGCACTTAAATGTCCTGCCTTAATTAAGTGTGGAAGCGCAAGCTCAAGGACCCGGTCAACCTCAATCTTTTTCATGTATTGATTGTTCATCCATGTAAGCTTTTGCTTATCAAATAAGGCGGGTGATTTGGAGAGGCGGTTCGCATCAAACAGCTCAATAAACTCATTCTTAGAGTGAATTTCCTCTTCACCACCTGGCGACCAGCCAAGCAAGGTTATAAAGTTAAATAAAGCTTCCGGAAGATAGCCCAAATCTTCATATTGTTCAATGAATTGAATAATCGATTCATCACGCTTGCTTAGTTTCTTGCGGCTTTCATTAACAATCAATGTCATATGGCCAAAAATTGGCGGCTCCCAGCCCAATGCCTCATACACCATCAGCTGTTTAGGCGTGTTAGAAATATGATCATCGCCGCGGAGGACATGGGAAATCTCCATTAAATGATCGTCAATGGCTACAGCAAAATTATAGGTTGGCGTTCCATCCTTTTTTATAATGACCCAGTCGCCCATTCCTTCTGATTCAAAGGAAACAGGTCCTTTTACCATATCATTAAACGTATAGGTCTTCCCTTCAGGTACTGCGATACGAATGCTTGGTTCGCGGCCTTCGCTTTCTAGTCTTTGACGGTCTTCCGGAGTTAAATGACGGCATTTACCGGAATAATGGGGATTTTCGCCCCTTTCAGATTGGGCCTCGCGCTCGGCTTCAATCTCAGCTTCTGTACAATAACATTTGTACGCATGTCCTGTCTCGAGCAATTGTTTATAGTACGTTTCGTAAATATCATTTCTTTCAGATTGACGGTACGGGCCAAACTCCCCGCCCACATCGACACTTTCATCCCAATCGATGCCAAGCCATTTTAAATATTTTAACTGGCTTTCTTCGCCACCGGCAATATTCCGTTTTTTATCCGTATCCTCAATGCGGATAATAAATTTCCCGCCTTGATTCCGAGCAAACAAATAATTGAATAGTGCTGTACGGGCATTCCCTATATGTAAATGTCCTGTTGGACTTGGAGCATACCTTACACGAACTTCGTTTGACATAATAATGCCTCCATTCAGAAAAGCGGAAGCGCCTTGCTCAGGGGCGACAGGCATAAGACGAGCCGGCGAGAAGGCTGTTCTTTAGCCTTCTTGACGGATTGGCTTATGACCCGAGCCCCTAGGCGCTGAAGCTAGACACTTTTCCAAGTTTAAATTTTCACTAAAATATTTTATCATTTCTTTTTCAATAAAACTACTACTTGGGAGGCAATTCCCTCGCCCCTACCGGCAAAGCCGAGCTTCTCCGTCGTTGTCGCCTTTACATTGATTTGCTCCGGTGCTGCTTCTAGCAATTCGGCAATCCGTGCACGCATTTGCTCAATGTAGGGGGCCATTTTTGGCTTTTGTGCGATAATGGTACAATCGGCATTGACAAGCTCGTACCCTTTTTCCTTAACGAGCTGCCAAACATGCTCCATCAGCTTCGCGGAGTCGGCATCCTTAAAGTTTGGATCGGTATCTGGAAAATGTTTTCCGATATCGCCTTCCCCAATTGCCCCAAGACAAGCATCGGAAACCGTATGTAATAATACATCGGCATCGGAATGGCCCAAAAGGCCTTTTTCATAAGGAATCGTGATGCCGCCAATAATCAGCGGACGTCCTTCTGTTAATTGGTGAACATCAAAGCCTTGTCCAATTCGAAACATCATTAAAAACCCCTTTTTTTCAAAATTGCTTCTGCAAAAAATAAATCTTCCGGTGTGGTCAGCTTAATATTATCGTAGTTTCCTTCCACAATTGCTACGGGATGCTGCAGCCGCTCCACTAAACTGGAATCATCTGTTCCAAGAAAGCAGTCTTTTTCAGCCTTTTCATATGCTTGTCTAAGCAAGGAAATGCGAAAAGCTTGTGGGGTTTGAACAGCCCACAAGCTTGAACGCTCGACAGTTTCTACTACCACACCACTTTGTATCTTTTTCATCGTGTCCTTTACCGGTACTCCCATAATGGCAGCACTGGTGTCTTCCGCAGTTGCGATTAAACGGTGGATTTGTTCTTTTTGGATAAACGGTCTTGCTGCATCATGAACAAGAATAATTCCATCAGACTTTGCTGTTTTCAGGGCATTATGGATGCTATGCTGACGTTCTTCCCCGCCTGGTACTAGATTACTTACTTTCGTCACGTTATACCTTGTCAGCAAAGCTTTAAATTCCGCCTCATCCTGCGGGTGAATGGCTAGAATAATCCCCGTGCAGGCTTCATCCTCTTCGAAAACTCTTAATGTATGGATCAGCACAGGCATTCCCTTAAGTTCTAATAAAAGTTTGTTTTTTCCTGCTCCCATTCTTTTTCCCATGCCTGCAGCAGGGAGAATGACTTGGTAAGTCATATGATTACCTCTCTCTATCTATAAAGCTTTTTCGAGTAATTTTGGTTTAGCAAAGATCATCCTGCCGGCAGAGGTCTGAAGAACACTTGTCACAAGAACCTCGATTCTTTTGCCGATGTATTCTCTTCCTTCTTCGACAACAATCATCGTTCCGTCATCTAAATAGGCCACGCCTTGATGATACTCTTTTCCATCCTTAATCACTTGGACTGTTAGTTCTTCACCCGGAAGAACGACTGGTTTCACGGCGTTCGCTAAATCATTTATGTTTAAAACGGAGACATTCTGCAGTTCACATACCTTGTTTAAGTTAAAATCATTGGTGACTAGGATGCCATTTGTTATTTTCGCAAGCTTCACCAGCTTCGAATCCACTTCGCTAATTTCTTCAAAATCACCCTCGTAAATTTCGACCTTAATAGAGAGTTCCTTTTGGATCCGGTTTAAGATGTCCAAGCCTCTGCGGCCGCGATTTCGTTTCAACACATCTGAAGAATCAGCGATATGCTGTAATTCCTCAAGCACGAACTGTGGAATAACAATCGTACCTTCCAAAAACCCTGTCTGGCAAATATCAGCAACACGGCCATCAATAATAACACTAGTATCTAATATTTTCCAATCTACACCAATAGCCTTTTCGTTTTCCTCTTCGGCTGACTTTTTCTTATTGCTTCGATTGCCAAAAAGCCCTAGCAATTCATCCCTTTTTTTGAAGCCTACCTGAAAGCCAAGGTAGCCAAACAAAAGCGTCAGCAAAATGGGCGCGACAGCATTTAAAAATTGTACCTGTACAGCATTTAGCGCAAAACCAATCAAAAAAGCAACAATCAAACCAAAAATCAATCCTACACTGCCGAAAAGCACATCTGTTACAGGAATTTTCACTAACGAATCTTCAGCCCATTTAATAAAATTAAAGACATAATCTACTGCCCAAAAGGTTATAAGATAAAAAATAATAGCACCTAAAATAGCAGCGACATACGAATTGTTAATCACTGGAATGTCATTAATATGAAATAATTTGAACAATTCCGGTAATAACAAGATTCCAAGCGTACCTCCAATAATGAGGAAGCAAGCTTGCACGATACGTTTTAACATTCCTTCACCTCCTCTAATTCATTATAAACATATTCCCAGAATTGAAACCTTGATTTGTTGATTATTTTTCCAAATTGTAAACGGTTTGAAATATAGTTGTTATCTTCAAGTCTTACTCTTCATAGGGTAGCACTGGAAAAAAACCGTGTCAAACAAATGGCGGCGCGAAAAACCCTATTGCTTTTACAGCTGCCGCTCGGTGTTTAAACGCTCCTTTATCAATCTAAAGCCTTCCTGGATTTTTTTCGCCCGTACTTCGCCGATCCCCTCTACATCATCCAACTCTTCGACCGTAGCAGAGGTAATCTTTGAAAGCTCACCAAAACTACTAATTAGATTTTCACTAATGACCGTCGGCAGTCTTGGTATCTTTTGAAGAATTCGATAGCCACGCGGATTTCTATTTTCCTCCAAATGAACATAGCCAAGATACCCCATAAGCTTTAATAAAACGATATCCTCAATAGAGCCGTTATTCGCTAAAACCTGCATTCGATTAAGGACATCCTGGGCTTTAATGTCACGTTCGAAGGTATAATCCTTAATGATCAGCATGACCTCTTTTTCCAAATCGGTTAAAATCTCATTCAACTGCAGGCGTATGAGACGTCCCTCTGTCCCAAGTTCATGCAGATAGGTTAGCAATTCATTTTTAATCTTTAAGACCATTTCAAAACGGTGGAGAACTAGTAAAAAATCGTTATATGTAACCGATTCCTCAAACTCTAAAATACTCAAATTAGTTATACTATGCTCCATTACTACCTTGTACTTTTCCAGCGTCTGAATTGCTTGATTGGCTTTTGCTAGGATGACGGCAATATCCTTTAATGCATAGCGGAAATTCCCTTGATATAGGGTAATGACATTTCGCCGTTGTGAAATCGCAATACATAAGGCTTTTGTCTGTCTAGCCGCTCTTTCGGCCGTACGGTGGCGCATCCCTGTTTCTGTCGATGGTATTTCAGAGTTTGGAACAAGTTGAGCATTAGCAAAAAGGATTTTGCTGCCTAATTCATTTAAGATGATGGCACCATCCATTTTTGCCAGTTCATATAAAAAGCTTGGCGAAAAAGGGCAGTTGATTTCAAAACCGCCGTCAACAATCCCCTTTACCTTTTCGTTATAACCTACAACGATAAGACCCCCTGTGTTCGCCCGGAGGACATTGTCAATTCCCTCGCGAATTGGTGTACCGGGTGCTAGAAACTGTAAAACATTACTGACAGATTGCTCACCAAGCTTCTTATTTTCCATTTGTGTTAACCTCCCAGAGCTGCTTTAAGTGCTTCACTGACAGATGAAACACCAATGAGTTGAACACCGGCTGGCCCCTTCCAGCCGCTCAAATTATTTGCAGGTAATATCACGCGTTCAAAGCCCAGCTTTGCGGCTTCCTGGACGCGCTGCTCAATTCTCGAAACTCTCCTAACTTCACCAGTTAACCCCACTTCACCAATAATGCAATCCGTTGGCCTTGTTGGTTTATCTCTAAAACTGGAGGCAATACTGACAGCAACAGCGAGGTCAATCGCCGGTTCATCCAATTTGACCCCTCCGGCTACTTTTAAATAGGCATCCTGATTTTGCAGAAGCATGCCGACCCGCTTTTCCAAAACCGCCATTAAAAGCGGGACTCGGTTATGATCGATTCCTGTTGCCATTCTTCTCGGGTTCCCGAAGCTCGTCGGCGAGATTAAGGCTTGTATTTCAACAAGGACTGGCCGCGTCCCTTCCATCGAGGCAACAACAGTCGAGCCTGCCGCACCCCTTGAACGTTCTTCTAGAAAAATTTCCGATGGATTCTCCACTTCATCCAGACCAAATTCCTTCATTTCAAAAATACCCATTTCGTTGGTTGAGCCAAAGCGATTTTTCACAGCCCTAAGGATTCGGTAGGTGTGGTGTCTCTCCCCTTCAAAATATAGAACCGTATCCACCATATGCTCCAGCAGTCTCGGACCAGCGATCGAACCTTCTTTTGTCACATGTCCGACAATAAAAATGGCAATTCCTTTGGTTTTGCCAATTCTCATTAATTCAGACGTACATTCACGGACTTGTGATACACTACCCGGTGCCGACGTTACATCCGGATGAAAGATGGTCTGAATCGAATCAATGATCACGAAACTTGGGTTTGTACTTTCAATGGTCCGATTAATTTCTTCCAAGTTTGTTTCGGCATAGACGAACAAATTTGCCGATGATATCCCTAAACGTTCTGCCCGTAGTTTGGTTTGCCGCAACGACTCCTCACCGGAAATATATAAAACCTGGTTGCCTTTATTGGCAAGCTGTGAAGATACTTGCAAAAGCAGGGTTGATTTGCCAATCCCGGGGTCTCCGCCTATTAACACTAACGAGCCCTTAACCACGCCCCCGCCTAGAACCCGGTTCAGTTCATTTAAGTCCGTTAAAATTCTCGGTTCATTTTCCATTTCAATCGTATTGATCGGCATGGGTTTAGATAAAACGGTTGAACCGCTTTGAGAATGAGCAAAGGCTCCCCGTCTAGCTGCACCCGTTACTTCTACTTCTTCAATCATCTTATTCCACTGTCCACAGCCAGGACATTTCCCCATCCACTTAGGGGATTCATACCCGCACTCTTGACAGATAAACTTTGTTTTTCGTTTTGCCATAACCACTCTACCCCGCTAGTTATATAAAAAATAGAAAAGAGGTACACGATTCTACCTTATTCACGTGTACCTCTGCTTGTTGTAAAGCATCTAAATTCATTATTGATGATTCTATTTTCCTAAACTTACTTTCTCAGTCATTTTTACGATAAATTCACCATTATCCACATCAATAACAGCATGCTGACCCGTTAATAAGGTTCCTTTTAATAGCTCTTCAGACAACCGGTCTTCAATATGCTTTTGAATCGCACGGCGTAAAGGTCTGGCCCCATACTCTGGGTCATATCCCTCTTGTGAAATTTTCTCCTTCGCTGCCTCCGTTAACTCTATCGAAATATCCTGCTCCCTTAAGCGTTTGATTAACTGATCAGACAACAAAGTGACAATTTCATTAAGATGCTTTCTCTCTAACGCATGGAATACAATGATCTCATCAATCCGATTCAAGAATTCAGGACGGAACGCTTTCTTGAGTTCCTCCATCACTTTACTCTTCATGTCTTTGTAATCCTGCTCACCATCCTGAATATTAAAGCCGACATACTTGTTGCGTTTAAGCGATTCAGCACCAACATTTGATGTCATAATCAGGACAGTATTACGGAAATCAACCGTTCTTCCTTTTGAATCTGTCAGCCTGCCATCCTCAAGGACTTGCAGAAGGATATTAAATACATCCGGATGCGCCTTTTCAATTTCATCCAGTAAGATAACAGAGTACGGTTTCCTGCGGACCTTTTCCGTTAATTGTCCGCCTTCTTCATAACCGACATAACCCGGCGGCGACCCAACAAGCCTCGAGGTAGAATGCTTCTCCATGTATTCGGACATATCGATCCGAATCATCGCATCCTCATCACCAAACATCGCTTCAGCCAGTGCACGTGCTAATTCGGTTTTTCCGACACCGGTTGGTCCAAGGAAAACAAACGAACCTATCGGGCGCTTCGGATCTTTTAATCCTGCCCTTGCCCGGCGAACGGCCTTTGATACAGCTTTAACGGCTTCCTCTTGACCAATAATTCGGGAATGAAGAATTTCCTCTAAATTAAGTAACTTTGCTGTTTCCGTTTCGGCAAGCTTGGAGACTGGTACGCCGGTCCAGCTTGAAACCACACTGGCGATATCTTCCACCGTTACTTCATTGTTTTCTTTTCCCTGCTTTTCTTTCCAAGTCTTCTTCGTTTCTTCCAACTGTTCGCGAAGACGCTGTTCTGTATCCCTTAATGAGGCAGCTTTTTCAAATTCCTGACTTTGAACAGCGGAATCTTTTTCTTTTCGTACTTCCTCAAGCTTTACCTCTAATTCTTTTAAATTAGGAGGAGTAGTATAAGAACGAAGCCGTACTTTTGAACCAGCTTCATCAATTAAATCAATCGCTTTATCAGGCAGGAATCGATCAGAAATATAACGGTCTGAGAGCTTTACAGCTGCCTGGATAGCTTCATCGGTAATGGAAACACGATGGTGGGCCTCATAACGGTCACGCAGTCCTTCTAATATTTGAATCGATTCTTCGGCCGTTGGTTCATCAACACGAATCGGCTGAAACCGTCTTTCCAGCGCCGCGTCTTTTTCAATATATTTCCGGTATTCATCAAGCGTTGTTGCTCCAATACACTGAAGTTCTCCGCGGGCAAGCGATGGTTTTAAAATATTCGAAGCATCAATCGCCCCTTCTGCACCGCCAGCGCCAATTAAGGTGTGAAGCTCATCAATGAATAAAATAATATTTCCTGCCTGGCGGATTTCATCCATGACTTTTTTCAGACGGTCCTCAAACTCACCACGGTATTTCGTCCCTGCTACAACGGTACCCATATCAAGCGTCATCACTCGTTTATCACGAAGGATTTCCGGTATTTCATTATTGACAATTTGCTGTGCAAGTCCTTCGGCAATCGCAGTTTTACCTACACCAGGCTCCCCAATTAACACAGGGTTATTCTTCGTCCGGCGGCTTAATACCTCAATAACACGTTGAATTTCCTTGCTCCGGCCAATCACAGGGTCTAGGCTGCCTTCGCGGGCAATCGCTGTTAAATCTCTAGCGAGGCTGTCAAGTGTCGGCGTGTTTGCGCTGACAGAGGCGCCACCCTGATGACTGCCGGATTCATTACTGCCTAATAATTGAAGCACCTGCTGGCGTGCTTTATTTAAGCTTACACCAAGGTTATTAAGTACGCGGGCTGCAACCCCTTCTCCCTCACGGATTAAGCCGAGGAGAATGTGCTCTGTACCCACATAGGAATGTCCTAACTTACGAGCCTCATCCATTGATAATTCAATGACCTTTTTAGCTCTAGGAGTATAATGTATCGTTTGAGCTGTTTCTTGTCCCTTACCAATTAAATTCTCCACTTCTTTTTGGATCTTGTCAGAGCCTAAACCAAGACCATAAAGTGCTTTCGCAGCAATTCCTTCCCCTTCGCGAACTAATCCCAATAAAATATGCTCTGTTCCTATGTTGTTATGCAAAAGACGAATTGCTTCTTCTTGAGCTAAAGCAAGAACCTTTTGTGCTCTTTCAGTAAAACGGCCAAACATCATATTCTCTTCCTCCTCACCTATTTTTCCTGCTCCATTTTTAGTCGTTCCCTAATTAATGCTGCACGTCTAATATCTCGTTCATGCGGCCGTAACGGACCGCCGGCATATTGCTGTAAAAACCCTGGCTGGGTTAAAATCATTAATTCATTTAAAATTGTTTTAGGTAATTTTTCGATAAACCCCATATCTATTCCAAGCCGAACATCTGATAAACACCTGGCTGCCTCTTTTGATTCAATAATTCGGCTATTAGCCAGCACACCTAATGAACGGTATATCCTATCTTCTAATTGTATGTTCGAAGTCTTTCGTAATGCTTCACGGGCTGACCTTTCTTGTGAAATAAGCTGGCTTACCACCCCTTTAAGATCATTGCCAATATCCTCTTCTGATTTACCAAGCGTAATTTGATTAGAGATTTGAAAAATATTCCCTAGCGCCTCACTGCCCTCACCATAAATTCCTCTGACAACTAGACCCAATTGGTTGATAGCTGGAATAATTCGATTGATTTGCTGGGTTAAGATTAACCCTGGCAAATGCATCATAACGGAAGCACGGAGGCCTGTGCCAACATTGGTCGGACAGCTTGTTAAATAGCCATGCTTTTCATCAAAGGCATATTGAATGTTACTTTCAAGCCAATCATCAATTTCATTAGCCGCATCCAACGCCTCCGATAACTGCAGCCCTGGGAACAGACATTGAATCCGAATATGATCCTCTTCATTAATCATAATACTAACTTCTTCATTTTCGGTTAATAAAACGGCACCATATGGTGAATCTTCGGCAAGATGTGGACTAATCAAATGCTTTTCAACTAATACCCTTTTCTGAAGCGGCTGCATTTCATCGATTTTCAACAATTCCATTTGACCAAATTTTTGAAAATCCGATTTCCCTATTGTATCTTCCATATTTACAATAATCATTTTTGCATCTTCATGTGAAAAAAGTGTTGGAAATTTATAGTCCTCGAAGTTCCGAGCCAAACGGATTCGAGAACTTAGGACAATATCTGAGTCAGGTCCTTCCTCGCTCATCCAGGAGCTGACAGCAGTCTTTAGAAAACGTTCAAGCGACACGCTATTCCCCTCCCTTATCGCTTCCGGCTAATTCTTTCTCTAATGTACGGATTTCATCGCGAATCTCGGCCGCCTTCTCAAATTCTTCTTGGTTGATAGAATTTCTCAAGTCATTCTTCAATTCTTCTATTTGTTTGCGAAGATGAAGACCGCCGCCAATTCTTTTTGGAATTTTGCCGTTATGTGTCCAATTCCCACTATGGAGGCGCCTTAAAACAGGATTTAACTGTTCTTTAAAGGTTTCATAGCAATGAGCGCAACCAAAGCGTCCTACCTTTAAAAACTGCGGAAACGTCATTGAACAGTGCTCACATTGTAGGATTTCCTCCTGGTGAAACGGACTTTGACTTGGCTTTTGAAAAGCAGGATCGATATTTAATAAACCTGCCAACAGATTATTAAAGGCAAAACCTGTTTCGCTATTAAAAATAAACATTTCACCCTTTTCCTGAGCACACTTCTCACAAAGTTGTACTTCGGTCTTTTCACCATTAATAATTTTGGTGAAATGAAGTGCTGCAGGCCTTTGATTACATTCCTGGCAAATCATTGCTTTCACCTCTCCGGCTGCGATAATTATTTATATTTTAAAGATGTTAACATTGCTTTTAACATTCTTGCTCTTAATTCATCCCGATATGGAAGATCAATATATAAAACAGAACGATCAATTACACTCAGCATGATTTTCGCTTCGCGCTTTGTAATAATCTCCTCTTGGACAAGGCGGATAATGACATCCTCAGCACTTGTTTGACTAATTCGGCTTTGGACAAGCGTAAGCAATTGGTCAATTAAATGGGCCAAATCATGTGATTGAACTTTTATTATCCGAATATAACCGCCGCCGCCCCGTTTACTTTCTACAACATACCCTCTTTCAATGGTAAAGCGGGTATTGATTACATAGTTAATTTGTGAAGGAACGCATTGAAACTTATCAGCAATTTCACTTCTTTTTATTTCAACAAGATCCTTCTCACTCATTTCCAAAACTTGTTTTAAGTATTTCTCGATAATATCGGAGATGTTCCGCATTTTCCCACCCCCTGTCTTTTGACTTTGACTATATTTGACTTAAATTATACTTAAATTTTTCTTTGGATGCAATGATTCACTACTATTGATTTTCCCCAAATCTTGCAGTTGTAAAACCTGCCTTTATTTAAATAATATCTTGTTTATCGGTTTAAAAAGAAGGATGTGTTAAAAGTGAATGTTGATTTCCGTTCCAGGCGCGAGCGGTTCGCGGGGCGGGCGGTGAGCCTCCTCGGCGCTAAAGCGCCTGCGGGGTCTC
>NZ_JBHVSI010000028.1:0-61032 GCF_042885335.1 Neobacillus sp. NPDC058068
GTATACACTCAACGCTAGGATACGCCAGTCCAATCGAGTATGAAAAGGCGTATGAAAAGGCGCAACGACGAGTCGCCTGTGAAGACCTTATAACCCCTGCGTAAAGGAATAATTGGTTTTCAAATTATTCCTTTGCGCAGGGGCCTCCAAGCGAAGCGCGGAAGTTAAAAAAAATACGCCAAATTAAGCCGGATAAATATCTATTTTATTGACAGAAGTCCAAAATTCGCCCATTGAATACATAGTTTCGCCCATTGAACGCCTAAATTCGCCCATTGAACTATTTTTTGCCACTAAAGTGCTAGGCAAAGACCTCTTTTTCCGAAAAAAAGACCCTCCCGTAAAGGAAGAGCCTCTCATTGAGCAATTTTTAGTAAGCTTTTGCCCAATAAACCATTTGTTTCGCTTCTTTTCCGCAACAAACGCATGAGTCTGATAGCTGTTCTTGTTCAAATGGGATACAGCGGGAGGTTGCGCCTGCTTCTTCTTTGATTTTTTCCTCACAGGCTAATTCGCCGCACCACATTGCTTTGATAAAACCTGGTTTCGCTTCAAGTGATTCCTGTAATTCAGGAAGGGTTAAAGCAACCGTAGTTCGATCTTCACGGTGGTTCAATGCTTTGTTATATAAATTGGATTGAATGTCATTAAGTAATTCAACAAGCTTTGTTTCTAACTCCGCTAAAGGAACAATTACTTTTTCTAACGTATCGCGTCTTACTAAAACAACTTGCTTATTTTCAATGTCTTTTGGACCCACTTCAAGACGAACTGGAATCCCCTTCATTTCGTACTCATTGAATTTCCAGCCTGGCTTCTTATCGCTGGCATCAATATCAACACGAGCAACAGCCGCAAGCGATTTTTTCAAATCGTAGGCAAAATCAAGTACACCTTCTTTATGCTGCGCAATTGGCACAATCATGACTTGCGTTGGTGCTGCTTTTGGTGGAATTACAAGTCCGCGGTCATCGCCGTGTACCATAATCAGGGCGCCGATAATCCTTGTCGTGAAGCCCCATGATGTTTGATGCACATATTGAAGTTTTCCTTCTTTGTCCGAGTATTGAATGTTAAAAGCTTCAGCAAAGCCTGTGCCAAAATGGTGCGAAGTTCCTGACTGCAAAGCTTTTCCGTCATGCATTAAGCTTTCAATCGTGAAAGTGGCTTTAGCACCGGCGAATTTTTCCTTCTCCGTCTTTTGCCCTTTTACAACTGGAATCGCAAGAATCGTTTCACAAAGCTCCGCATACACATTCAGCATCTTAATTGTTTCTTCCATCGCGTCCTCATCGGTCGCATGGGCTGTATGCCCTTCCTGCCATAAAAATTCTAACGTGCGGAGGAATGGACGGGTAGTTTTTTCCCAGCGGACAACGTTAGCCCATTGGTTATATAGCTTTGGTAAATCTCGATGAGAATGAATAATCTTACTGTAATGCTCGCAAAAAAGCACCTCTGATGTTGGGCGGACAACTAATCTTTCTGCTAATGGTTCAGAACCGCCATGTGTAACCCAAGCTACTTCAGGAGCAAAGCCTTCAACATGGTCCTTTTCTTTCTGCAGCAGGCTTTCTGGAATAAATAATGGCATATACACATTTTCATGCCCTGTTTCTTTAATGCGGTGATCTAATTCATTTTTGATATTATCCCAAAGCGCATAGCCGTATGGGCGGATAATCATCGAACCGCGTACGCTTGAATAATCAATTAAATCTGCTTTTGTAACAACATCTGTATACCACTGGGCGAAATCCTCGTCCATACTGGTTACATCTTTTACGAATTCTTTTGCCAATTTTGACACCCCATTAGTTAATTTAAATACAAAAAGGCCTTGATCCTAAAAAGGGACCAAGGCCTGGCGGTACCACCCTAACTTCATAAAGCAATTGCTTTATACTCTTTCCATGATAACGGAGTTTATCCGCTTGTATCTTCAAATTCATCCGATACAGAACTCGGAGGCAGGTTCAAATGACCGTCTTAAGAAACCTCACACCAATGGTTTCCTCTCTTGGTAAGACCACTTCACATTACTAATCCTCGTCATTGTTTCAATAGTATTTTTTTAAAAATTATATCTGTCCCGCACACAAATGTCAATTCTATCGTGGAATATTTTTCTTACTTTCACCTTTAAACATCTAATTAAATGGGTTAAAATGCAGGTATTAGAATAAATGGGGTGACTTCATGAACGATGACAAGGATAATCTTGACCTGGAGGAAGAAGAAAAGGAATTTTTGCTTGAATACATTCGTATGCAGAATGAAGTCCTTAAACGGATTTATAAAAAGGCAACTGAAAATGAAAAAGAATAATTCCCCAACTTTCCATTTCTATAAGCAAATTTCATAAAACGTTCATATCCCCTATCGCCTCAGAGCCGCCATTTGCATTTATAATACTCTTATGTTGTTTATTTTAAGAGGACACATATGAGGAGACCAGAAATGACAATTTTTTCGATTATTTCAGCTGCGGTAGTTGCAATTGGCACCGGTTATTCTATTTTACTTATTTACCTTCATAAAGACCAACTGACAAATACGCCAGGGGTAATGATCAGCATGGTTATTGCAGTGATAACCGGCTTGCTTACCGGCAGTATTATTGGGATTCTTTCAGGTGAGGCGTTTCTAGTCGTTGGTGTCAGCATGATTATTGGCTTTATCGTTGGGTTTTTAGCCGGACACCCCGTTGGAATTCTAGCTATTCTCATGGGATCTATTGCGGGTTTGATGGGAAGTATTAATGGTGCGATACTCGGACTTTTCCTTCAATTTATTAACCCCACCATTTTATTAGGGATATTATTAGGCTTTTATATTGTTATCATTGGCTTTGTAATTGTTTATATTAAAGTTGCCACAAACAATAAGTTTTCGATTGATACCCAAGAGCTTTCGCCGTTTGCGATTTTAGGGGCAGGAGTTGTGATTGTTTCCTTGTTCCTATTCATGTATAGCAGTGATTTTGTGAAAATTCCTAGTAACAGCGAAGCGACTCAATCACAATCTCAACAGGCATCCAGCAACCTGGAGGTCCCAAAAACAGAAGTCGATGTAACGAACGAAGACACGCCAAAAGTGAAAATGCTCGTAACGGAAAAAGGCTACACACCTAACGTAATTCGGGTGAAAAAAGGAGTGGCGGTTGAACTAGAAATCGAAAATCCACTCAAAAATAATAGCTGCCTATCCACCTTTATGATTCCGGATTTTAATATTAATAATGTCAACCTTATAGAAGGCACTACGAATTTAACATTTACACCTGACAAATCAGGAGAATATACCTTTAGCTGTGGGATGAATATGTTTAAGGGAACGATAATTGTTGAGTAAAAAAAACGGCAAACCAATTGGTTTGCCATTTTTTTATGATACCCGTTCACTTTTTATGAGACAATGGATAGAAGCATGATCAATTGATTTAATTTTCTGCAGAAGTTCATCCTTTTCGGTTAAGATTATAACTGCGGTATCAGTGAACGCAGTTAGTTCATGAACATATTTTTCATACAATGCTTCCATGTTTTCAATAAGTTTAGTTCCTTTTGGAGTAAGCACACTTAGCGCCAATACATATTGCTGTCGTTCAGGAATCACTGTTAACACCTTACGAACAAGGTAGGCAGACATGATTTCCGGATGCAAACTTAACTGTTGAACACCAAGTTCTATTTCTTTAGCTGGTTTGTCATGTGAGACATATTGATCATTGGCGTAAAAATAATTACATTCTTGGTCTGATTGCTCGACAATTTCCAACCATTTTTCCAACTCTGCTTTTGTTTCTTCCAGCTTTTCTTTTTGACTGGTTTGATGGTAATATTCACATAAACAATCCAAACCATGGAGACGGCATTCCCAATCCAAGGATATTGCTTTTTTAATATATTCAATTCCTTTTTCTTTTGTTGTCTTATTTTCCAAATAATAATTTCCTAAAAATAAATAGGCTGGGGCGGCCTCTTTTTCGGCATAGGACTGAACGATTTCTTCGTAAATCTTAACCGCTTCCGAATCCCCTTTAAATTGCCTTGAAAGATTTGCCTTTTCCCATAATTCAGCCAATTCTAAAGGAGAACTTTTGGTTGAAAGTTCTTCAAATCTTTTTTGGTCATGATGATAGTCTTTGATTCCAGCTTTCCAATTGTCGTAGTTCCACTCAATCCATAGGTCATTAAAGTGATTAAGAATCCGTTTTGGATTTACGAAAAGGGTTTCCAACGCCGTGTTGTTAACTCTTTCAGGCAAAGTAGGCTCGCCTTTTAAAAATTGCAGTCTTTCCATCAAACTTGGATGGGTATCGGTCACCGTACTTTTCCGCTTTAAAGAGTCTTGAAGATATTTCTCTAATTGCGGCTCATTTAAACTATTAAATTTTTCTTTAAATTCTGTGTATGGTTCAGGAACAGAATCCGTTTTTGCACTTTCTTCAAATAACTGATCGTAAAAGTCTGCTTCATAATAGGTGGCTGCCACTTCAATCGTACATAGTGAAACAGCAGCATTCCCTGTCACATTCATTGCTACCTTGTCTGCCTCATATTCCTGCTGGCGTGCCAGCGCAAAAGTATAAGCATCATATCGGGGATAGTACCACATAAAGAATTTCCTAAATAGGAAAGTTCCAAATTGTTCATTCTCCTCTAAGGAGTCCATTAACCTTGCCCAAGTTCGGCGTACACGGTAAATTTTTGCCCCAAATGCGGTATCGGAATGACTAATATGGGCTAATTCATGGGCTATTACCGTAAGAAAATTTTTCTCACTTAGAGTCGAAAGCAGCGGCAAACCTATTTGTAAAATATTTTGTTTTCTGCCAAAAAATCCATACTTCGAATATTGTAAAACACCAGCATTATATGTACTATCTAAAAAAATAGAATGAATTTCAGGTGTTCCTATTTTCTTTCTTAATTCCTCTATCTTCGCAAAGAATTCCGGTGCATCCTCTTCTTTTAGATAATACCCATCCGGCATTTCCATTTTGATAAACAGTGCCTTCAAAATAAAGTAGGATAATGCACCAGCAATAAGGAGAAGTTTAATACTGCCAAAACTAAAGCTTCCACTAGCTAAGTAGGCAATCGACAGCCCCATCAAAAATAAGAATAAAGCTAAAAAGAAAAATACATAGCCAAAACCTAGCCCCGTCATCAACAATACTTTCAGTCGATATGATTTAGAATTCTCAGCTGCTTCCCTCTCAAATCGTTTCACTAGCAATTCAAATTCGCCGTTTGTCATGTATGATATCACCACATTTCTATAATTTGATAGTATTATAACAGATGGTATCATCTTACATAAATAACTATTTTTCTTAGATTTTAATTATTTTATTTTTATAAGAAAAACCGGGCAAATTCTGCCCGGTTTTTACATGAATTCTTATGAACTCATTCAGTTATTCATTTCTATCAAACACAAGTACATAGGTTTTTCGGTCACCATCATCATAGGTTACTACAATAGGAATAATCGTTTTCTGATTATCTTTTAGCTGAATTGTTTTGCTGCTGTCTCCATTAATCATGATGGTAGAAGCATTGTAGCTAGCAGTTGGGGTAATGGTAATCGTTTTTACATCTTTTGAAACGGCTACATGGTAGGTAAATTTATTTTTGCTAAAATCACTTCCCCAGGTACCATTAGAAACAGTTAGAGAAGAAAGTGTTGCCTTACTTGTTTTTTGTTCCGTAGTTGAGTTTTGCTGCAGCCCAGTTGGCATGGATGAATTATTTCTGTTATTCTGCGATGAATTGTTATTCGGTAAAAAATTATTATTCTTTGATGAATTGTTATTCTGTGATGAATTGTTGGGCTCCGGACTTGTGGCTGCAGCTTTGGTAACATGGATTGTATAAGTTCTCTTATCACCATTTTCTGCTGTAACGGCAATGACTATGTCTGCTTTTCCATCCGCGAGTTTTACGGAAACACCTGCCCCCTTGACGATAGTTCCATTCACTTCGATGGTTGCTGTCTTATCAATTGATGCAGGGGTAATCATGATGGCATTAACATCATTTGTTACTTGAACAGAATAATCAGTTATTTCAGAAGAAAATGCCGGCGAGAGTGCTCCCGCAGATAGTTTAATATTTTGCAATAGATTATTTCCATTTTGTTTTCTTGTAATCGTTAAGGTATAGGTATTTGCTGTTTGGCTGCCATCACTCACTGTGATCAGAAAGGTATTTTTTCCCGTTTGCAGCGAAAAAGTTTCTTCCTTTCCACTAGTTATTGATTGGCCTTTAATAATAATAGACGCTGCTGGATTACTACCTTCTACAAGTAACTTAAACGATTGAACTTCATTTTCAACGGTCGCTGAGTATTCCTTGACATCTGATGAAAAAGGCTGATCCAGCTTTAACCCGGTAATTTCTAAGTTAGCAAGAGTGTTAGTCTTTGGGTTTTCCTGATTTACATTGGGATTGCCTTCAGCATATGCCGTTGAAATGTGTGATCCAGAAACCATCCCAAGCATTGATACAGCTAGTAATAGATTTATTCCTTTTTTTTGCACCTTTCTTTTCATTACTTGCCAGTCCTCCTGTTTACTATCATTTTAAATAATGAATTATGGACCAACTTTACCAATTAATGCTTAAGATTAGCTTAATTTTCATGGGCATTTGATTAAGAAATGCCGATGTTATCATCAAGGCTTTTCTTTCTCTTTCGTTCGGCACCAAGAACTTTTATCGATAAATAAATACCTGTTCCCGTTAGGACCATCATTGCAAGGGCAACGAGGTCTAATAGCCACTTGATGTTTGTATTGCCAATTCTTCCTTCATGAAGGCCGCGGATGATGCTAAGGGCAGAACCTTGTCCCATGCCTTCTCTTCTAAATCCTTCAGGGAAATTTCCATTTCCGTCCATTCCGCGACGTCCCTGGAATTGTCCATTTCCATTTGCTCTTCCTTGCCACTGTGATTGTCCTTGATCAGGAGCTTGTCCATCTGTTTGCCCATTACTTGGACCAAAATTATCTGGCATTCCTTGAGGAACTTGTCCCTGTCTAAATTGACCCGGCTGGAAATTCCCTCCGCCAATTGCTGGCTGTGCTTGTCCAATTAACCACGGCTCATTCAATAATAGCCCACTAAGAGCCTCGATAAAAATGAACACCGATGCAATTAAGCCAATCCATAAATGTGCTCTTCTCGTCTTTTTCATTAAAGTAATCTCCCTTCGAATCAATAAACTGCACGAAAATGTGCTTGTACCATTGCTAAACTTATTATGAAGGGGAATCCTTAAGTTTTTCTTAAAAAAAGGCTCTGTAAAAAGGGAATGTTGATTTCCGTTCCAGGCGCGAGCTTTCCGCGGGGCGGGCGGTGAGCCTCCTCGGCGCTAAAGCGCCTGCGGGGTCTCACCTGTCCCGCTGCTCCCGCAGGAGTCTCGCGCCTTCCACTCCAATCATCATTGTGCTCAAAATCAACAATGTGCTTTAACACAGCCTAAAAAAATAAGCCCAAAATTCAAGTTTTTTGGGCTTTTGGAAATATAATTTCTATGGTTGTCCCCTTATTAAGGGTGCTGGTAACCTTTGTTTTACCATGATGCTTCTCAATGATCCACTTGGCAATCGATAACCCCAGCCCTGTACCCTCTGCAGCCGTCCGTGCCTTATCGCTTTGATAAAAGCGGTCAAAGATTTTCGGAATATCCGTTTCAGGAATACCAATCCCGTTATCCTTCACTTGCAAGAAAATCGAAGAGTGGCTTTGCGTGCACGAAAGGAGGATTTCACCGCCTTCTTTTGTATACTTCATTGCGTTGTCCAACAAAATAACGATCAGCTGGTGAATTCTCTCTTTATCCGCAAAAAAATGAACTGATTCAGCTACGTCAAGCCGAAGTAACTTTTCTTGATAAATAGCAATTTCTTCATATTGCTGAATGATTTCCTCTAAAAGCTCCTCAAGTTGAAAGTCTGACTTTTTCATTTCGATTTGATCAGAATCCGATCTCGCGAGTGTCAGTAAATTCGTTACCAGTTTGGAGAGACGCCTTGATTCATTCGAAATCGTCGAAACATCGAGAATTTTTTCTTGAATTGTCGCTCCTGGTGAGCGAAATAGTAAATCTGTTTTTGCTTGAATAACGGCTAAGGGTGTTCGTAACTCGTGTGAAGCATCGGAAACGAACTCCTGCTGCTTCTGCCACGCGTTTGTAATCGGAACCAAAGCCCTCCCCGCTAAGAAGTAACCGGATGCAACTGCACAAAGTACCCCCACGCCACAACCTACTAGGATGATTAATAATAGCCTATCTAATAATTCTTTTTCTGAATTGACATTGCGAATATTTTGTACGGTTAGTTTTCCCACTTTGGGAGCTTCAATTTGAAAAGCAATATATCTAAAAGAAAAGTCACCCACTTTAACATCCTGCACCTTGTTCAGGCTCTTTGGTTGAATGAACTTTTCATTGTCCTTAAATAATTCGAAATCACGGTTCTGTTCTACTAAAAGCTGCTTGTCTTCATTCCAAAATAGTGTCATGATTCTTGGATCTCTCCGGACGATCCTTGGTCCCGGTCCACCTCCAATTATCACTTGCCTCGGCTGCGATTGGTTAATAAAAATATCAACTGATTCAAGTAATGATTCGTCAACATCCTTATAGAGTTTATTTTCTGTATAAATATAAATAATGCTTCCGAGAATGCTAATTAATATAATAAACACCAAAGAATTCAACAATGTCAGCCGGATATGTGTTTTCTGAAACATACAAATCTCCCTTACGCTTCATTCAGCATATAGCCGACACCACGAATGGTTTTAATATCGGCATGATAACCAGACGGTTCTAATTTTTTACGGAGATGGTGCATGAATACCTCCACAATGGCGATGGTTGTATCAGAGTCGAAGCCCCAGACACGATCATAAATTTGCTCTTTTGTTAAGATCGCTCCCTTGTTTTGAATCAAAAACTCCAAAAGCTCATATTGTTTGGTGGTGAGTTTAATCGGCTCCCTATTGACGGTAATCTCCCTTTCCTTCCCCTGCAGCTCAATCCCACGATATTGAATCGTTTGATTAGTCGTTAAACTGCCGCTTCTCCGTAATAAAGCGCGGATCCTTGCTTTCAATTCCGCTGCTTGAAACGGCTTCACTAAATAATCATCGCCGCCGCTATCTAATCCCTTCACGCGGTCCTCTAATGAGTCCCTTGCTGTAAGGAACAGAACAGGAATCTTTAAGCCCTCCTTTCGAATCGTTTGCAACACTTCAAAGCCATCGATTTCCGGTAGCATGACATCTAACACAATCACATCATGAATGTTTTGCATCGCCAAAAACAGGCCATCCTCCCCGTTTGATGCTTGATCGACCTCAAACTCATCAGATAACAACTGAACAATTGACTCCAACAAAGGAAGGTTATCTTCAACAACTAATAAACGCATCTTTCCCGCTCCTCCATATTAATTAGCTTTATTATATAGCAAACAAAGCGGCCGCAACAGAAGCGAGCCGCATGTAACTTTCATTATTCGTAGCGCAAGGCTTGAATCGGATTTAACTTCGAAGCTTTATTGGCAGGAAAAACGCCAAATACAACTCCAACAGCTAACGAGAATAAGAAGGACAATACCATCACGGATGGAGTAAAGGAAACAGTCAAACTTAATATAGAAGATAATAACTTTCCTAAGCCTACTCCGGTTAATAACCCAATCAGTCCCCCTACACCGCTTAATACTACAGCTTCAATTAAGAATTGGAGAAGTACATCCCGCCTTTTTGCTCCAATCGCTTTGCGAATCCCGATTTCCTTCGTCCGTTCTGAAACAGAAACGAGCATGATATTCATAATTCCGATACCGCCAACCAGTAAGGAAATGCTGGCAATACCCCCTAACATCATAGTCATCGTATTCGTGACCGAACTCATTGTATCCATTAAATCCTGCTGATTCGTCACACTATAGGAATCACTTTTGTTAGGAAACATAGAAGCTAGCGCCATTTTTATCTCGTTCGTCACAAAATCCATTTGATCCTCATTTTTTCCTTGTAAATACACTTGGTTAATCGTCGTGCTCTTAACTAAACGCTGACCGGTGCTGATCGGGACGATGACGACATTGTCACCGCCTTGTCCCAGCGAGCTCCCTTTCGACACCAACACCCCAACAACCTTAAATGAAGTTCCATCGATTTGAAGATATTGGCCAACAGGATTATCCGACCCAAAAAAAGTAGCTGCGGTATCAGAACCAATCACCGCAATCTTTTGCCGATATTCGAGATCCTGGTCAGTAATAAATCTCCCTTCACTTACCTTCGTATCCCGGACAGTGGAATAGGCAGCATTGGTACCTGTTAACGTAACCTGTGATGATGTTCGGCCCTGTTTTACATTTACACGGCCAGATACGACTGGTGAAACTGCTTTAACGCCATTCAATTTACCTAACTCATCAATTTTATCTTCTGTTAAGGATAAATCAGTTCCAAAAGTATTTAAGGTTAAGAGATTAGTGCCCAACTGATTGATTTGGCTGGTTACATTTGCCGCAGAGCCTTGCGCAATCGACACAAGGATGATGACCGACGAAACTCCGATAATCATACCAAGCATTGTTAACGCGGACCTGAGTTTATTACTCTTTATGCTTTTTAGGGCCATCTTAATAGATTGAAAAATTCCCAACGAGCTCACCCCCGTTCTCTAGCAGCTGACCGTCCTGGATGCTGACCATTCGATTTGCTTGTTTGGCAATCGCTAAATCATGGGTAATTAAGATAATCGTATTGCCAAGTTCATTTAGTTCTTTCATAACCTGCAGAATTTCTTTGCTTGTTTTGCTGTCTAGCGCGCCTGTAGGTTCATCGGCGAGAAGAATAGCTGGATTTCCCGCCAACGCTCTGGCAATCGCAACCCTCTGCTGCTGCCCCCCAGAAAGCTGTGTGGGTAAGTGCCCGGCCCGTTCTTTCAACCCGACTTTGTTTAATCCTTCTAATGCCCGTTCGCGCCTTTCTTTCGATGACACACCTGCATATAACAAGGGCAGCTCCACATTCTCGAGCGCCGTTAATTTCGTCAAAAGGTTGAAATTTTGAAAAATAAATCCAATTTTTTGATTCCGAATCGTCGCTAACTGGTTATCGTTCATTTTCCCAATATCCTTACCATCCAATAGATATTTTCCCGTTTGTGGACGGTCAAGGCAGCCAATCATATTCATTAATGTCGATTTCCCCGAACCCGAGGGACCGATAATCGCTAAAAATTCACCTTTTTCAATCTCTAGGGAAACATTATTTAACGCATGTACGGTTTCGCCGCCGAGCCGATAGGTTTTCATGAGGTTACTAATTTGAATAATTGGATTACTCATTAGTTCCCACTCCTTACTTCTACTTTCCCTTGTCCGCCCCAGTTTCGATTCATACCGCCTCCACCCATGTTCCCCATGCCGCCCATGCCGCCAAAGCCACCGCCTTGCATCATGCGATTAGAATTAGTGGAGGAGCCTCCTACAGCCAATTGCGGTAATTGG
The DNA here is from genome assembly GCF_042885335.1 of Neobacillus sp. NPDC058068. Taxonomy (NCBI): domain Bacteria; kingdom Bacillati; phylum Bacillota; class Bacilli; order Caryophanales; family Bacillaceae; genus Neobacillus; species Neobacillus sp. NPDC058068. The sequence goes on from NZ_JBHVSI010000028.1 coordinate 11,552, forward strand.
ATGGTTTGACCCTCTGCGATTCCTTCGGTAATTTCTACATAATCTTCATTTGCTAAGCCCGTTTTCACTATTTTTTGCTCGGTTCCAGAGTTTTGACTATCTGTAAGCTCGATAACATATTTCTGATTGTTTCTCGTGTAAACAGCATCGAGTGGGACTAACAAAGCATTTTCTTTGCTCGCGGTCAGAATACTTGCTTCAGCACTCATACCTACTTTTAAATTGTCTGGTTTGTCAATATGAATCGTGACATCAAATGTTGAGACTCCGTTTGCTGAGGAACCCTCTTCCGCAACTGCAGTCACTTTTCCGGTGAAACTCTCGTCCGGATACGCATTGACTTTTAAGCTCACCGTTTGTCCGTTTTTGATTTTTGGAATATCTAACTCATCAATTTGGACAACGGTTTGTAAGTCTTTGTAGTTCGTTAGATGGGCAACAACTTGTCCATTATTAACACGTTCTCCATTTTGAACGGCGATTGTGGTAATAACGCCATCTGCTGGTGCAATGACTGGATCACTTCCATCAATGTACGTCATCAGTACTGCGCCTTTTTTTACCTCCTCGCCAACTGTCACCAAGACCTCATCTATTTGATTAGTATCAATTGTTGACTTAATATCTTCGCTTGTTATCGCCTGCACCGTGCCCGATCCGCTGATTTTGACTTCTAACGTTCCCTTTTGTACAGTGGCAGTTCGCACTTCTGCCGATGCTTGTTGAGTACTCGTTTTAGATGAATACCATTGGTAGCCGACAAAACCAACTACCAGAACGCCCACTGCAATTAAAATCCATTTTTTCATTGTTATTTACTCCTTTTCTGATCCTGGAGACCCTTTACAGGACACATTATTTTCGAATAAGCCTATTATTATCTTCGTTCCTTAACTTTTCCTTAAAGATAAGTAATTGACACTCCTATTAGTTTGATTTATAGTTAAACAGGTGAATAGTTAAATGATTGAACTAATTTGCGAGGTGGAAAATATTGTGACTAACAAGATTATTCAGGAGTTAATCGACCGATACGTGACTGTTTCTTTTCAAGTTCATAAAAAGGCGGAGTCATTAATCAAAGGGAAAATTGGCGATGATTTAACCAATGACCAGCACTACATATTAAGGTACATTTCTCAGTCAGGGGAATGCACTTCCTCTGAATTGGCTGATGCTTTTGAAGTGAATAAAAGTGCCATCACGGCGATTATCAACCGAATGGCCGATAAAGGCCTCATTCAAAGAACTCGTGATGAAAATGACAGAAGAGTAGTATATTTAACCTTAACGGATGAAGGCAATATTCTTTATCAGAACTGCCAAGAAAAAATACAATTTCTCGTGGAATCGATCATTACTCAATTTGAAGAGTCAGAAATTAAGAATTTTATCAATACGTATGAAAAACTAGCCCAAATATTAGACCACAAGAAGAAAGAAGAACTGGGGGAATAACAAAGTGAGAGCAATAATTAAAGGAAAATGGTTCATCCTCGTTGCATGGATTGCTGTTATCACTGCTCTTTTTATGGTCGCTCCAAATATGGAAGCACTTGTCCGGGAGAAAGGACAAATTAAAGTACCCGCGGGTTATTCATCGACCATCGCTGAAAAATTTCTCAAAGATGTCCAGTCGAGTGAAAACAAAGGCAGTCATCTGCAAACAGCTCTCGTCTTCCATAGTAATAAAAAGTTAACAAAGGATGATTTTTCGACAGCAGAAAAAGCGGTTAAACAGCTCGAAAACAATAAGAATGAACTTGGAATTACTGAAATCCTCACCCATTTCAATCAAGAACAGCTTAAGGATCAGCTTGTTTCAAAAGATGGAAATACCATTCTTGTTTCGCTAAAAGTAACCGCAAATGGCCGGGAAGCAAAAGATATTTCAAAAGATTTATATAAAGCGATTGATCAGACCAAGCTTGCTCATTACTATACCGGCAGCTGGGTCATAAACGAGGACCTTGTCACAAACTCGCAAGAAGGCTTGAAAAAAACAGAAGGAATCACCGTTGGTTTCATTTTGATTGTTCTCCTGCTTGTGTTTAGATCTGCAGTTGCACCGATTATTCCGTTAGTAACCGTCGGCTTCAGCTATCTTACTGCTCAATCAATCGTCTCGATATTAGTGGATAAGTTTAACTTCCCACTATCAACCTTTACCCAGATTTTCTTGGTCGCCGTTCTGTTTGGGATTGGTACTGACTATTGTATCCTGCTACTCAGCCGCTTTAAAGAAGAACTAGCAAAAGGTGAGCATGCGAATGAAGCGATTATTACCACTTATCGAACGGCTGGAAAAACCGTTTTATTCAGCGGTATAGCGGTTTTAATTGGCTTTGCATCGATCGGTTTTTCAACCTTTCAGCTTTACAAATCGGCAGCCGCCGTTGCCGTTGGGGTGGCCATTTTATTAATCGCGCTTTTCACTGTCGTGCCCTTTTTCATGGCCGTGCTTGGAAAAAAACTATTTTGGCCTTCCAAAGGCAAGCTTGAGCATGGTGATAGTAAATTCTGGGGCTTTGCCGGCAAATTTGCCCTAGCGCGTCCGTTGATTGCCTTTATCCTTGTCGCCATCATTTCGGTTCCGTTCTTATTCACCTATAAGGGGCAATTATCATTTAACTCACTTGAGGAAATCAGTGATGATTATCCGTCGATAAAAGGCTTCAATATCATCGCTGACTCATTCGGTCCTGGTGAATCGATGCCAACACAAATTGTCATTAAAAACGATGACAAGATGAGCACATCGGATTATATCGCGTTGACGGAAACAATCAGCCAGGAGCTGAATAAAGTAAATGATGTGAAATCCGTCCGTTCCGTAACCCGTCCAACAGGCTCACCAATTGATGATTTTTATTTATCAAAACAAGTAGCAAGCCTTGGGGAGGGACTTGGTGAAGGAAATGACGGTATCAAGAAAATCAGTGCTGGTCTTGCCGAAGCAAGCAGTCAGATGGCAGCGAATCAGCCGAAAATGCAGGAGGCTACAAATGGCATCAGCCAATTAATTACCGGGACCGACAAATTAAAAACAGGAATGGGCTCCCTTCAAGATGGGCTGACAAAAATTGAACATGGACTAAAAAGTGGCTCCACTGGATTAACAGATGCACGTAAAGGCGTAGAGGATATGAAATCCCAATCTGAAAAGCTATTAGCAGGGTACAAACAAATCCTGCAGGGCTATAAGGACGCAAGTACTGGTCTTGGCACGCTTAAAGGGCATTACGATGAAATCGTGGGCGGATTAGCTGTCTTGCATCAAAGGCTAGCCTCAACGGATCAGTATTTTGCTAAACTTGAAAATCAATATTCAGGCATCGCCCAAAATGAAAGCTATCAAGCTATTAAAATGAGGGTAGCTGGTGCCAAAACGGCAACAGATACTTCGATAAACGATCCAAAAGTCTCTTTGGCAACTGCTTTGAATAATATAAATACTGAACTAAAAGGAGCTCAAAACGGCCTTGATATTGCGAACAAAAACTTTTCCTCTATTATTGCTCACCATGGGCAGCTAGTAGACGGGATGGAAAAGCTGATTACAGGGATTAAAAACCTTGAAGATGGACTTTATAAAATGGAAGCAGGTCAGAGGGAAGCTATTGCAAACCTGCCACAATTTTCAGGAGGTTTAGCTGGGCTTAAAGATGGACAGCAACAGATCCTGACTGGATTCCAAGACATGAGCGGTCAAATCACCCAGCTCTCTGACGGCTTAACGCAAAGTTCAGATGGCTTAAATCAAGTATCCAATGGATTGAATTCTGCCCAGGACTATCTTTCCGATGTAGCGAAGCAGAAGCAGAATGGTTTTTACATTCCACAGGACGTACTGGATAGTAAAGACTTTGAGCAAGCACTCAATGCTTATATGTCAGCGGATCGCAAGGTGATGACGATTGATGTTGTCTTTAATAAAAATCCGTATTCCAATGAAGCGATTGATCGAATCCCAGAAATTAAGCAGGCGGTCAAACGGGCTGTTAAGGATACAAAGCTGGAAAATGCCAAAGTGGCCGTTGGCGGTGTATCAAGTATGCACAATGACCTTGATACCATTTCCAAGGCAGATTATTCCCGGACCGTGGTATTAATGCTTATCGGGATTAGTATCATCCTAATTATTTTACTGCGTTCCATCATTATGCCGCTTTACTTAATTGGTTCCTTAATCCTAACCTACTTTACTTCCATGGCGATTTCGGAAGCGATTTTTGTTCATTTGCTAGGTTATTCAGGAATTAGCTGGGCTGTCCCATTCTTTGCTTTTGTTATTTTAGTAGCGCTTGGAATTGACTACAGTATTTTCTTAATGGACCGGTTCAACGAATACCGGGATTTGCCGGTGGAACAGGCCATCCTGCATGCTATGAAAAAGATGGGTACAGTCATTATTTCTGCCGCAGTCATTTTAGGCGGTACTTTTGCAGCGATGATGCCATCAGGTGTTTTATCATTGCTAGAAATTGCAACGATTCTCTTAATCGGTCTTGCCTTGTATTCTCTCGTTATGCTTCCATTGTTTGTACCAGTCATGGTGAAAACATTTGGCGTAGCCAACTGGTGGCCATTTAAAACAAATAACGACCGTGTAAATCATCTAGATTAACGAATCTGCACGCTGACCCTAATCGCTCAGCATGCTCAACGTAAGTAAGAAAGGGACTGACTTTTTCAGAAGTCAGTCCCTTTCTTACCTATTCAACTAAATAATCAAATATATGTTTTCCAAGGTTCTTCATGGTTTGCTTTCCGGCCTGCAAGTCTTCAATCTGGTCCATCAAGACTGCCACAAAAGCGGTTTTCTTTCCAAATTGAAGCACGGCACAATCATGTTCCACTTTTGGAAGCTCACCGGTTTTGTTGGCCACGAACAGCCGATCATCATCCATTCTCGCTGGCAGCTTATCTTTAAATTGCTGAATACCCATGATTTCTAACGCAAGTGCCTGACTTTCCATCGAAAGGATCGTTCCTTCCGTCATCCACTTCAGGCATTGAATCATGTCCAGCGGACTTGTGTAATTGTCCCTTCCCTGTAAGATTGCCTGAAAGTCCATCATTTTCCGGTTCAGCTCGGTCTGTTTCAATCCGGACTGCCGCATAAACCGATTAATCGCGTCCATTCCCAATAAGTCAATCAAGAGATTAGTAGCTGTATTATCTGAAACGATAATCATTAACGTCATTACATCTCTAACTGTCAGCCGGACATTAGGTGACAGGGCCTGCAAAACCCCTGAACCGCCGACAATTGCATCCTTAAAAACCGGGACTGGGTCATTCTCGCCCAGCTCCCGATTGTCACATTGTCTCAGTGCTTCTATTAAAATCGGAACTTTAATTAGACTTGCAGACTGAAACACTTCCAAGCTATTCACTTGAATCTGTTCGTTGTCAATCTCAATAACCAGCCCAATCCGCCCTTTGAATCCGCTTATTTCTTCGAATACTCTCGTTTCTAAGCTTTTCATGGGCTATCTTGTCGCGGCAGCCTGAGAATAATCATGCCCGCCGGTTTTGTTTTTATCATATAAGTGGCAAGCGACAAAATGGTTCGCATCCATTTCCTGCCACACTGGTTTTTCGGCACTGCAAATGTCCATTGCCATTGGACAGCGCGTCCTAAAAACACAGCCGCTTGGCGGGTTGATTGGACTTGGCAGTTCCCCTTTCAAAATAATCCGCTCTCTTCTGTCCTCAATATCCGGATCAGGGATCGGGATTGCTGACAGCAATGCCTGTGTGTACGGATGGAGAGGCTTCTTATATAATTCGTTACTAGTTGTCAATTCAACTAATTGACCTAAATACATGACGCCAATCCGGTCGCTGATTTGTTTTACCATGGAAAGGTCATGAGCGATAAATAGGTAGGTTAGCCCTTTTTCAGTTTGAAGCCGCTTTAACAAGTTCACGACCTGTGCCTGGATGGACACATCTAAAGCGGAAATCGGTTCATCAGCGATAATAAATTCCGGGTCCAGTGCCAGTGCACGGGCAATGCCAATCCTTTGGCGCTGTCCGCCGCTAAACTCATGAGGATAGCGGTTGGCATGGTCTTTATTTAAGCCAACATCCTCTAATAATTGATAGACCCGCTTTAATCGTTCCTTTTTATTAGGATAGAGGCCATGGACTTCCATCGGCTCAGAAATAATTTCACTTACGGTTGATCTCGGGTTTAATGAGGCATAGGGGTCCTGAAAAATCATCTGTATTTGCCGGTGAAAAGCAAACCGTTCCCGCGATTTTAGATTATGAATGTTTTTCCCATTAAAGAGAACTTCTCCATCTGTCCGGTCATATAGGCCGATGATTGTCCTACCGGCAGTAGATTTACCACATCCCGATTCACCAACGATGCCAAAGGTTTCACCCTTATTGATATGAAATGTTACCCCGTCAACCGCTTTCAGGATTTCTCCATGCCCTAAATCGAAATGCTTTTTCAAGTTATTTACCTGTAGTAATTTTTCCATCATTATGCCTCCGTATCATTCCAGTAACGCCGTGCTGCACAAAGTTCCCGCTCGTAAATGGTTCCCGAAAGCGGAATAATTTCAACCGTTTTGCCGGTGTTCGGAGAGTGAAGCAGTTTCCCGTCACCGTAATAAATACCGACGTGATGGATGCTTCCTTTCCCTTCTTCATAGGCAAAAAACAATAAATCTCCAGGTTTTATATCTGTTGTGGCAACTGGTTTTCCCGCACCTGCTTGATCATGAGCATCACGGGGAATGACATAACCATTTGCCTTACACATGGAATAGCTGAAACCAGAACAATCATAGCCATAACTGCTCATCCCTCCCCAAAGGTAGGGCAGTCCAAGGAATTGTTCTCCAGCGGAAACGATATCGCTTCCCATCCCTTTGTAACGTGCTGCTAAGGATTCAAAGACAACAATGTTTTCCCAGCCTAATGCACCGATGCCATCCGGTGTTTTGACTATTACCTGCGAATCCTCTTCCTTCATCAGCGGCAGCGTTGTTTGAAACGATAATTCTAAAGTGCTGCCTTCCTTCGAAAGAATGGCCATCGGTCTCGTTACCACTGCCACAGGTCCGTTTTCTATATTCCAGTCCTCATGACATTTCATTAATTGACATTTCGGAACCCAGCCAGGATAGCCGCTCTCATTTTTGGAAGAAGGCTGATCTGGAATAATGATTTGAGCCCACTCCTCTTTTTCCTCTACCAGCAAAACCTCTTGACCGAATAAAAGCTGTGTTTGAACAAGGTTGTCTTCGCATAAACCTAACCGTGTTTCATATGATAAGCCGGATAACCATGCTTCTATATCAACTGGATTTGTGACCGCATCCCAATCTATTTCCCGGGCCGAATCAGCAGACGTCCAAACCGTAGCAACCGGAACACTAACAAGCCATTTATCCAACAGAAACTCCCCCTTCAAAAATAACCCCTTTAATCCCTAGACCTGGCTCGCTTGGCATTGTTATAAATCGCCCATTATATTGAATTCCCCCATCAACAATTTCCTTCGCCAGCATCAGCGGGGCATCAAAATCATAGCGAGTAATATTTTGCTTACTTGCGGCAAAATGAGCGGCAGCAGAAATCCCAAGACGAGTTTCAATCATGCTCCCGACCATGCACTCGACACCGCATGTTTCGGCAAGCTGGTTAATAATCTGCGCCTGATAAATTCCTCCCGCTTTCATCAGCTTTATATTAATTAAATCGGCACTTCTTGTTTTCAATACTTGAAAGGCCTGTCTAGCTGTGAACACACTTTCATCCGCCATTATCAGCGTATCGACATGGTCCGTTACTTGTTTTAGACCTTCAATATCATCCGCTTTAACAGGCTGTTCGACTAATTCAATCTGTAAGCCGCTGTCCTCCATTTTGCGGATGGCCCGGATGGCATCCTTTGCGGTCCAGCCTTGGTTTGCATCGAGGCGGATTTTAATATTGTTCCCAACCCGGTTCCGTACTTCGCGGATGCGTTCTAAATCGGTGGCAATATCATCCTTGCCCACCTTCACTTTCAGAACATTGAATCCTTGTTGGATATAGGAAACGGCGTCGTCACCCATTTCTTCAGGTCCATTGACACTAACGGTGAAATCCGTCTCCAATTCCTGCTTATGACCGCCAAGGAATTGATAAAGCGGCAGCTTGCAATATTGGGCCAAGCAGTCATAAAGAGCCATATCGACGGCTGCCTTTGCACTCGAATTCCCGACCAAAATGGTCTTCAGTCCCTGAAATAGCAATTCATAGTTTAACAGACTTTTCTTTTCTAAAAACGGTTTGATCACATAGTTGATGGCCGAATCGATGCTTAAAAGGCTGTCTCCGGTAATCACAACGGTTGGAGGTGCCTCTCCCCAGCCGACAATGCCATTATCACAGATTATTTTTACAAAAATAGCCTCTGCCGTTGTAACGGTCCTTAGTGCTGTTTTGAACGGTTTAATTAGTGGAACCGCGCCTCGAAATGTTTCAATTCGCTCAATCCTCATTATATTTAACACTCCTTTACAAAATGCCGCTCTCGACAATTAGAGTTTTTTCCATCGTATTCATCGTCGCATTCACGCCAAGTGGTATAGAAATATGCGGATTACAGTGACCGATTTGGAATCCCTTTAAAGCAGGCTTATTTGCAAGCTTGAGATAATGATTGATTACCTCATCAAGCGTTAATGAAAGATCCCTTTTCGGTGTACAATCACAAAAGTCTCCTAGCAAAATCCCGTTTGCCTCATCAAGCTTACCCGCCATATAAAGCTGATTGAGCATCCTGTCTACTGAACGTGGTTCTTCATTGATATCTTCGATAAACAACAGTTTTCCTTTTGTATCTATTTCAAATTTAGTGCCAAGCGTACTAACTAACAGTGACAGATTGCCGCCTATGAGCGGACCGCTCGCTGTCCCAGCAACTACCACCTCTAATGGAGAGAGCTGCTCGGTATAGGTCATTGCTTCTGGATGAAACAATTGCAAAAATCCATCTCGTGATAATGCGTGTGTATCTTCCTTCCCAATATCAGATCCCAGCATCGGTCCATGGAAGGTAACGAGCCCGGTTTCTTGCCGAAAAGCAGTATGTAAAAAAGTAATATCACTATAGCCCCAAAATATTTTCGGATTTTTCTTAATGATTTCATAGTCAATCCCAGCGGCAATTCGACCAGTTCCATATCCACCGCAGGCACAAATGATTGCCTTTACCTCTTTATCTAAAAACATCTCATGCAGGTCAACAAGTCTCTCTTGATCAGCCCCAGCTAAATAGCCATAAATTTTGCTGACACCTCTTCCCTTTTTGACCTTCAACCCTAGCCCTTGCAAATACTCGATGCCTCTTTCAAGATTTTCAAGGTTTGGCGGGCTTGCTGGTGCAATGACTCCAACAGTATCTCCCTTTTGCAGGCGATTTGGTCTTACAACGTTCATCACAATAACCCCCTTCCAGGTTTTAAGAAAAGGGATGTTCTACCGAACATCCCTTTTACCAGTTTGTCTAGCTCCAGCGCCTAGCCTCGGAAGTCTAAGCCACTCCCAAAATGAAGGCAAAAGCGCCTTCTTTTTGGGAGCGTCTTATGCTTGACGGGGATGACCAAGGCGCTTACGCTTTTCTTTTTATTTTTTATCCGCGCCTTTTAACTCTAAGTAACCAACTGGATGTCGGACGATGCCTGTTACATTTTTATTTTGTAAATATACTTGGTTGTAGAAGTGAATTGGAACAATTGGAGCTGCGTCGAGTAAAATCTTCTCCGCTTTATACATCATCTCATACCGTTTCTTTTCATCCTTTTCAAGCTTTGCATCTTTAACCAATTGGTCAAATTCTTTATTGCTCCAGCCTGTACGGTTCATCGGCGAGCCAGTAATAAAGTTTTCGATGAAGTTGATTGGATCGGCATAGTCTGCAAGGAACGAACTCCGTGAGAACTGGAATTTTAAAGCTTTTTGATCTGCTGCAAACACACTGCTTTCCATATTGGCAAGCTTCACGTCCACGCCTAAATTTTCTTTAAACATTTGCTGCAGCGCTTCAGCAATTTTCTTGTGAGAATCACTTGTGCTATAGGTTAAGGTAACTTCTGGAAGCTTCGTGTACTTTTCCTCTTCCATTCCTTTTTTCAACAGTTCTTTCGCTTTTGCTACATCAGTTTTAATCAGGTCACCGCTCTTTTCACGGAAGTCATTGCCATCAGGATCTTTAAATCCGTAGGAAACAAAACCGTAGGCAGGCTTTTCTTGGTTTTTCGTCACGAGCTCAACCATTTGCTTCTGGTCAACAGCAAGGGCAAACGCCTTACGGATATTCTCATTTTGGAAAGGTGCCTTTGTGACGTTAAAACGATAGAAGTATTCGCCAGCTTGGTCTTCTACCTTTACGTCTCCCTCTTTAAACAGCTTTTCAGCCATCTCTGCCGGGACATCAGAAGTATCCAGCTCACCTGTTGTAAACATTTGGTATTCAGTCGTTGGATCGTCAACCATTGCCCAATGAACTTTATCCAATTTCACATTTTTTACATCCCAATATTTATCATTCTTGACCATGGTTAAATCACTATCATGGTTCCATTCTGCTAATTTAAATGGACCATTTGCCACGAATGTGTTGGCTTCGGCAAACCATTTTGGATTTTCTTTGGCTACCTTCTCATTAATTGGGAAGAAACAAGGATTAGAAATAACACTTAAGAAATAGGCTTGCGGGCTGATTAGTGTTACTTCGAAGGTCTTTTTATCCACTGCTTTTACCTTTACATCATCTGCAGAACCCGCTCCGGTATTATAAGCCTCGCCGCCTTCAATAAAATAAGCTAAAAACGCTGCCGGAGAACTTGTATTCGGATCCAATAAACGCTTCCAGGCAAAGACAAAATCGTCGGCCGTTACATCATCGCCATTGGACCATTTTGCATTGTCGCGAATATGGAATGTATACGTTTTCCCATCAGCGGAGACATCCCATTTTTCAGCAGTTGCCTCTTTTGGTTGATGTGTTTCATCTAAGCGCGTAAGACCTTCCATAAGGTTGTTTAACGAATTCCACGAAACAGCATCAAAGCCGATTGGCGGGTCAAACGATGTTGGCTCTTGGCTATTATTCAAGTTCAGAACCTTTTCTACCTTTTCTGCCTTTTCCCCTGACTTTCCTTTTCCATCGTCCTTCTTTTCGCTTCCAGCATCTTTGTTTGCTGTACAAGCGGCTAAAGCAAATAACATCATTACAGCGACTAACAGAACAGTAAACTTTTTCATCGTATTCCCCCTCGTTCAATTTATTATGTTATTTAAAGCTTGAAACCAATTTTTTTGCCCGTTCGTCCTGCAGCCAGCAATCTACCTGGTGCTGCTGGCTTATGTGCGTTTTAAACGGATAAACCCTTTCACAAACCTCCATTGCATAAGGGCAGCGTGCCGCAAATGCACATCCTACAGGAGGTGAAAATAAATCGGGAGGTGTCCCTGGGATAGGAACAAGTTCAGCCTTTTCCGCATCTAAACGCGGAACAGACTGAAGCAGTCCCTTTGTATATGGATGCTGCGGTTTATAGAATATCTCCCGCCTTGTGCCTAATTCAACAATTCTGCCGGCATACATGACAGCAATCCTGTCAGCCACCTGGGCGACCACGCCCAAATCATGGGTGATTAAGATAATCGAAACTCCTGTCTTCTTTTGAATATCACGAAACAGCTCTAAAATTTGCGCTTGAATCGTGACATCAAGAGCAGTTGTCGGTTCATCGGCAATTAATACATCTGGCCGGCACACCAGCGCCATCGCAATCACAATCCGCTGGCGCATTCCGCCGCTAAACTGATGCGGATACTGCTTTAGGCGTATTTCCGGGTTCGGAATACCAACAAGCGTCAGCATGTCAACCGCTACTCTTTTCGCCTGAGCCCTCGTTAGTTTCTCATGCTGGATAATCCCTTCCATAATTTGCTCGCCAATGGTAATCGTCGGATTGAGTGCCGTCATTGGGTCCTGGAAGATCATCGAAATATTGGCGCCGCGAATTTTCCGCAGCTCCGGTTCTTTCAATTTGATTAAATCCATATTTTTAAAAATAATTTCCCCGCCGCGAATTTTCCCCGGGGGTTCAGGAATAAGTCTCATAATGCTTTGTGAGGTGACACTTTTCCCGCAGCCGGATTCCCCGACAATTGCTAATGTTTCCCCTTTATGAAGGTCAAAACTGACTCCGCGAACGGCTTTCACTTCACCGCCGTAAGTTGAAAAGGAAACGTGAAGGTCATTTACCTGAAGAACTTTTTCCATGCTGTTACCTCCTCAACTTAGGATCTAAGGCGTCCTGAAGCCCATCACCCAACACATTAAATGCAAACATTGTTAACGAAATAAACATCGTTGGGAAGAACAAGCGCCACCAATATCCAGATAGAATCGTAGACAAGCCATCATTCGCCATTACACCCCAGCTGGCATGCGGCGCTTGAATACCAAGTCCAATGAAGCTCAAAAACGCCTCGGCAAATATAGCAGATGGAATTGTCAATGTCATTTGGACAATAATTGGTCCCATGGTGTTTGGCAGCAGATTTTTCCGAATGATCCGTGCTGTTTTCGTCCCAAATGTTTTTGATGCGAGCACAAATTCATAGTTTTTAATTTGCAGGACCTGTCCGCGGACAATCCGCGCCATCCCGACCCATCCCGTAATCGAGAGTGCTAGAATAATAGTCGTTAGACCTGGACCAATGACAACCATGACGAGAATGACGACAAGTAAATATGGCAGTCCATATAATATCTCAACAAACCTCATCATTAGGTTATCAGTACGACCGCCTTTATAGCCGGAAAGTCCTCCATATACTACACCAATAATAAAATCAATCAGCGCAGCCATTAAGCCGACAAATAAAGAGATTCGGGCTCCATAACAGGTGCGGATAAATACATCGCGCCCGAGATCATCTGTACCAAACCAATACTTACTGGATGGCGGTAAATTTTGCTCTGCTAGTTTTTGTGACTCAACCGTATGGCTTGAAAAAATCGGACCGAAAATAGCCAATAACGCTAAAAAGATTAAAAAGATTAGACCTGCCATTGCCAATTTGTTTTTTAAAAGCCTATGCCACGAATCCTGCCAGTACGAAAGACTGGGCCTTACGACAGCTTCAGCTTCTTGTTTGTTTCGAACCTTTGGGACAAACCATTCATTTGGAATATCTGGCGAAATATTTTGTGCTTCCTGTTTACGCAGTTCCAATTATTTCGCCTCCTTTTTATGGAGCTTAATTCTCGGGTCTAATACCCCGTAAGCAATATCGACCAATAAAAGCATAAAGATCAAAATTGCACTATAAAAGACGGTTGTTCCCATTATGACTGGATAGTCACGATTATTAATGCTATCCACAAAATATTTTCCCATCCCAGGGATGGCAAATATTTTTTCAATAACAAATGTCCCGGTTAAGATACTTGCAGCTAATGACCCTAGTACCGTTACCACCGGTAAAAGGGCATTACGGAGCGCATGCTTAAAGACTATTTTGACCGGTGAAAGTCCCTTCGCTTTTGCCGTCTTTATGTAGTCCTGGGTTAAAACTTCAAGCATGCTTGTTCGGGTTAAGCGGGCGATTATCGCCATAGGTCCTGTTGCCAATGCCAAAATCGGCAATACCATATGTTTGGGGCTGGACCAGGTTGCTACTGGGAAGATCGGCAGATTAACAGCCAACTGTTGAATTAATACGGTTGCCATAACAAAGTTCGGAATCGAAATCCCGAGGACGGCAATACTCATTGCTAGATAATCAATAATTCCGTTATGTCTTAGTGCGGCGACAACACCTAGAATAAGCCCGGAAATAAGCGCAACAATCAGCGTATACATACCAAGTTCAAACGAAACTGGAAATCCTCTTCCCAGCATATCATTGACTGTCTGGGATGATTTTTTAATCGAAGGGCCGAGGTCAAACTTGACCAACGCCTTTAAATAATTACCATATTGAACAATTAATGGCTTATCGAGCTGATAATAGGCTTCCAGATTTTTTTGGATTGCCTCATTTGTCGTCCTCTCTTCATTAAAGGGTGAACCCGGCACCGAATGCATTAAGAAAAATGTCCCGGTAATGATGAGCCATAGGGTGATGATCATGGCAATCAATCGTTTAAAAAAATAACCTTTCATGCTTGACCACTTCCTAACAGAATGTTGTTCTCATTGCTAATTCAGTCATTACGAGCATAGCCTGGTACGCTTCCAAAATGTCTTTTGCTTGAAAACGGACCGTTGTTGTACCAGGGATAATCTCTGTTCCCGGCATTAAATTTGCCCACTCTGCTTGGCCGTAATTGGCAAACTCTATTCCTAATAATGGACGGTCTGGCGGAGTAAGCGGTTTCAATTTTCCTATATTTTTTATCGCAAAAGCCGTTTTTTCGCGGAGGAGCTGTCCGGCTTTTACTGGAGTTAACGATTTTGCCGCAGACCGTGAGATCGTTTCTTTCACAATTGCCGTTGTAATATTTGGAATGAGCTGCTCCGCCTCATTTGCCGCGCGGTCATCCCCGGCGACCATAATAACAGGTACATCAAAATAACCTGCGACAAAGGCATTAAATCCCAACTCACCAACGGCAACATCATTTATGTACATATTGCGAACACCATAAATCATCGAATGGGACATAACTCCCGGTAAGGAGGCACGGGCATGATAACCAACAAACATAGCACCGGTATAGGATCCATCTAACCCCTGAACCATTGAAAATGGTTTTACATCACCAGTAATGAGCTGTGTATCCGGATGAAGCCTTTCAATTAACAGATTATTCATTTTCGAGTGGCTATCATTCACAACGACTTCGTCACAGCCTTCATCAAAAGCAGCCGTGATTACATGATTAGCCTCGTCTGTCATAATGATCCTGCTACGTTCATAATTAAGTTTGTTAGAATCAACGTGGGTATGGTCAACAAGTCCCGTTATTCCTTCCATGTCTACCGAAATATATAGTTTCATAACCGATTTCCTTTCTCCTATTTATCTCAATTTATCTTACTATTATAAAATAACATTTCGTTTTATTCAAACTATTTCTAAAATTCTATATTAAGCAGGAAAATGGTCCTACATTTTATCTTTCGGAAATTTTTTGAAACTTCACGCCTTCATTCCCGTATATTTAAAGTAGAAAATTGGATTTTCCGAATGTCATTCGGTTAGAAGTTTTTCTCTTTTTCAAAAAATAGAATTATAATGTACATATGGACAATAATCGACAAGGAGTGGAAATTTGTGGGTGTTTCGCTTAGCAAGGGGCAAAAAGTTGATTTAACAAAATCTCACCCCGGCCTGAAAAATGTTGGTGTCGGGCTGGGCTGGAATGTTAGTCATTTAGGTTCCAATTTTGATTTGGACGCTTCGGCCTTTTTATTAGGCCAAACTGGAATGGTAGAAAGCGACCAGGACTTTGTTTTCTATAATAATCCTTCAGGTGGAAATGGCTCGATTATTTACAGCGGCGACAATCGGATTGGGTCAGGTGTCCGGGATGATGAACAAATCAGAATTGATTTAAACAGAGTACCTGCGCACATCCATCGGATTGCCTTTACCATTACGATTCACGATGCGCAGGTGAAAAGGCAAAATTTCGGACAAGTCGCCGATTCCTACGTGCGTATTTTTGATGATGTAACCAATGAGGAATTATTAAGATTTAACCTGGGAAGAGATTTTACAGTTGAAACAGCAATTGTTGCTGCGGAAGTTTACCGTTATAACGGAGAATGGAAATTTAATGCGATTGCCAGTGGCTTTCAAGGCGGATTAGCCGCACTTTGCCGCAACTTTGGTGTTACAGTTGACGACCCGCCAGTGAGCGCACCGGCAGCACCGCCATCCCAGCAGCCAAATTACCAGCAGAGTCAAAGGAATACTAACGCCTATCAACCAAGTAATCCGTACCAGCAACCTAATCATTCTTATCAGCAGCAGCAAAACAATCTTAACCCATATCAGCAAAACCAAAATAACTATAATTCATACCAGCAAAACCAGCCTGTCCAAAATTCATATCAGCAGCCTGCCTATGGGTATCCCGCACAATCGGCATATCCATCCACTTCTGGCTCACGTAACACCTATAGCGGCGACGACATTATTTGCCCGCGCTGTCATTCCTCGAATGTAAGAACGGGGAAAAAAGGATTCGGCCTTGGCAAAGCGGCCATTGGCGGATTAATCCTCGGACCTGTCGGGCTGCTAGGCGGTTTTATCGGGCAAAACCAGCTTAAGTTTAGCTGTAATAGCTGCGGAAACACATGGTCCCCTTCGCAAACCGATTATGCGGAATGGGCAAACAATCAAAAACGGAAAGCACAAGATGTGTTCAATCGTTACAAAAGCCAGGACGTTCTCGAGGCAGTCGTTGCGGGCTGTGCCCTAGTGGCAATGGCGGATGGTTACTTAGACGCTTCCGAACGGCAAAAAATGATGGAATTTGTTCATCAAAGTGAGGAGTTACGCGTTTTTGATACCAATAAAGTCATTCAAAAGTTTAACTTGTTCGTCTCAAGGATAGAGAATGACCGCATGATGGGCCGTGCCGAAGCATTTCGTGCCCTTGGAAAAATTAGAACAAAGCCAGAGATTGCCCGGCTAGTTGCCCGCTATTGCATTGCAATCGGCTATGCCGATGGAAACTTTGACAATAATGAAAAGCAAATGGTAGCAGACATTTGCCACGAACTTGGACTGAACCCTGGTGAGTTTTTATCTTAAGAAAAAAGCCTTTACTTCGAATTAGTTAAAGGTTCCGTTTTCGGGTGCTTTCTTAATAAATGACACAAGAAATGACGTATGAATTGGCATACGTCATTTTCTTTATTTATCGAGGTTTCTGCGAGTTTTAATGAATTTTGACATAGCAATTGATATTATTTTTTATGAATGAACTGAGCCATTTCATTTTTACTACAAAAGACACTACAAAAATACGGTGCAAATTTAGTTGCATTTTTTACTCAACATTGCAATATTTAAAAGGAAATACAGGTTTTAAACAGAATTATTAAAAAGGATATATTGAATGTAATAAACACACCTTAATGATCCTAGATTTACTTACAAAAAAATAATAAAGGAGAGCGAGAAGATGGATGTATTCGTAAGCCAGTATGAGTGGATTCGACGCACCAGAGAATCATTATTTAGTTATTGTGAAACCTTGCCACAATCAGATTATTTTAAAGAACTTAAAACCTTTGGTGGAGACTCTATTCGTAGTTTGCATGCTCATGTAGCCGATTGTTATCGGGTATGGTTAGGAAGCCGTGCTCTTGGTAAATCTTTTCCAAAAATTACACCAGATTCCGTTAACAATGTAACGGAGATGCGTGAAGTTTTTAGGAAAATCGATGACCTGGTTCATGAATTTCTGAATGAATTTAAAGGCAAATGGGATAACACCATACAAGTATCCTTTGAGGAAGGTGGAAGAGCGGAGATATCTGCATTATGGCTTTTTACGCATACCATTACACATGAATTTCACCATAAAGGACAAATTGTAAAAATAGGCAGACAACTTGGGTATATCCCCCCAGACACGGATCTCATAGGGTCTTAAAGATTCACTATAGGACAATACACTCAATGCTGCCATCTAGGCAGCATTTTTATTTTTCGACTAACGGTTCAGGTTAAAAACCACAGTTGGAAATGCTCTACCACAATAAAATGAAAGAAAGACATACATCAAGGAAACTACCTCCTAATCATTGCGATATAGTTATTTCATCCCTATATGAACAGATTCAAAATAGAGAGATGTGGATTCCTTATGGTGAAGTAGAAAAGTACGCATTTAGTAAGATCACAAAGATAGTAAAAGCCTTTAAGAAGCAATTCCCTGAGATGTGTAAGGAAATTAAATCTGAGTTGCCCCGGAAGCTAAAGAAAAAATGAATTTTTATTAGTACTGAAAAATAGAATTTATGCCTATTTAGTTCCGATAGCTTATTGAAGTAACGGACAGAATAGTTCAACAAGGTTAATGGTTATTTGTGGTAAAATATATAAAGAATGATTGTTTAATTTATAGGGGGTGTTTAAGTGCAAGGAAACAAAGAAACTCCTGAACAAAAAAGAGAGAGATTAAGACAAGAAGAATTAAAAAGAAATCCGACAGGTAGTTTGAACGATGCTTTTAATAGAGCAAACAGTGGCGGTCTTGCGGATTTAGTAGGCAGTTTAGGTTGGAAAGGTACGGGGATTCTTATTCTTTTAATTATAATTGGAGTTATAATTGCTTCAATCTTCTTAAAATAACGGGTGCTTGAGCTTAAAAAGGATCATATCGGCGGCGATCTACATTGATTAATTTTCAATATTTATCGTTTAACAAGCAGCTTAAATAAGTTAGCTCTTCTCAGCTAAGAGAAGGGTTTTTTTTGTTTCTTTGTTGCTTTAAAATAAAGTTTGTTCAAAAACACCTCATAAACCAGTATATTACGATAAAAAAAAGAATCCATTTTGAAAAAAGATTAATCAAAATGGATTCTTCTCTTACAGATTTATGTTTAGTCTTCATAAAAAAGTTTGATCATTTTAGCTTCGTTCCTCAACTAAAGCACCATATAGTTTAATTACCAGATTTACTGATTAAATCTTCAATTCTTCATATTTAACTACATAGATATAGTTTTTGTTGCAACTGTTTGTTGAAATACCTGATCATGCTCAACAATAACCATTGTGGGATTAAATCTTTGAATAAGCTCTTCAATCTGCATACGCGAATAAATATCAATAAAATTTAACGGTTCATCCCAAATATATAAATGAGCTTTTTCACATAAACTTTTGGCTATAAGCAGCTTTTTCTTTTGTCCACTAGAATAATGAGATATATCTTTCTCAAATTGAATACGGTCAAAATCCATCTTACGTAGGATGGATTTAAATAACGTTTCATCAATCTCATGCATTTCAATAAAGTCCGATAACAGTCCCTTCAAATGAGAAGTATCTTGTTGGACATAGGAAATAATGAGGCCTGAACCTAAATTCATTGTGCCTGTATGCTGTATGGGATTTCCTAGAATTAGTTTTAGGATACTACTTTTTCCGCTTCCATTCTTTCCATCAAGTACAATTCGGTCACCTTGTTCAACTTTAAAGCTAATTGGCTTATTCACTACATGGTCATCGTACTTAACAGACACATCAGCCAAAACAATCAATTCATTTGACTGAAATTCCAATGATTCTAATTTTAATGACTCGGTTTTTTCCACATTTTTTAGCAGTTTTGACTTTTCCTCAATAGCTATTTGTTGCCTTGATTCAAGGTTCTTTGCTCTCTTCATCATCTTTGCCGCTTTATGTCCTACAAAACCCTTGTCCAACTTAGAACCCGAATTCGTTGTCCCATTTTTGGAAGCTTCCACTTGATTAGACCAACCTGCTGACCGCTTTGAAGACTGTTTTAATCTCCCTATGTCTTTTTGTAGATGCTGATTTGTTGCCTCTTCGTGTTCCTGCTGTCTATCAAAATTTAACTTCCAAGAAGAATAGTTACCACTTTGAACTTCAATATTTGCTCTATTTATAGATAAAATATGGTCAACGCATCCATCTAAAAAAATTCTGTCATGTGAAATTAAAATAAACCCTTTTTTCTTCCTTAGATAATCAGAGACAATCTTTCGTGCATTAGTGTCTAGATGATTGGTTGGCTCATCAATTAATAGAAATTGACCCTCATTCAAAAAAAGTGCAGCAAGCAACACCTTTGTTTGTTCTCCATTTGATAATGTTTTAAATGGTCGGTACATGACCTCGACATCAACATTAAGATAGGATATTTCACGAAGAAATTCCCAATCTTCTGCTTGGGGGCATATTTCTTCAAAGATTTCATGAGTATACTTGTTTTTATCCGAAACTGGATAAGGAAAATAATTAAATTCTACCGAAGAAATGATTTTCCCACTATACTCATAATTCCCTAATAATAAATTAAAGAATGTTGTTTTACCTCGTCCATTTCTACCGATAAATCCAAGTTTCCAATCGCTATCTATTTGAAAGTTTACACCTTTAAAAATATTGTCAAAACTACCTGGATAAGAAAAAGTTAAGTCTTGAACTTGTATCATTGACATGATAATTCCTCCTTTGTATATCAACACTTTTTATTTTTTATACAAAGTCGGCACATCCATCTATTCTAAATTTCTCCGTATAAGTTTGATGGATATTAACGACTTATACGGAGTATTACATGCGTAACAATAGTGTCTGAATTGCTCATTTCTCTCACTCCTTTATTTATTAGATTAAAGTTAAAGATCAATCTTATCTATAGAGAATAAAAAATCCTCCCCATTTGTAATTGGAAGGATTAGTCTTTCACTTATATTAAATAAGTTCTTTTTTGCCATTGGAATCATGACAAATAAAGTGTAAACTGATTTATAAAAATGGATAGACTAACCCTATATTTTGTAGTTTGAAGTTATTCATTTCAAAAAAATATAGATTAGTTAATCATTGTCCATCCATCAGCCCTCTCATAATTGTATTTTTATATTAACATTTTTTTTTATGGAATACAATTCGGCATCATCTTCACCTCAAATTACTGCTTGTTGCTCTTTTGATAATTTCCAAACAATTGACCACAAGCAGCATCTATATCAATTCCAAATTGACTTCTAATGGTCACATTAATACCTTATGATTTTAATTTTTTGTAAAAATTAACAACATGACCTTCATCAACTTCACCGAACCTTAAAGGAGAACTGACGGTTGGGTTATATCTTACAGATCTGATTTAATGGACATAAAATCTTTATCACTGAGGCATATTATATTTACCAAAGATATTTTAATGAATTGAGGTTTTTGAAAATGGATGAAATGCGAACTACCAATCAAGTAGAAGAAGTAAATAAACACCTTAAAGAAATTCCCAAGGTAGTTGAAGAAAGAAGAATTGAAAATCAGCCTCAAACTGGAAAAAACGAGAAAGCTATCGAGCCGTTTTAATCCGAAACGGCAAACGAAAGAATCTTGCTGACCACAAATTTCATAAACCAAAAAACAGGGCATGGAAATTTCCTATGTCCTGTTTTTATTCTTAAATTTGACCCCGACAATGTGGAAGCAGCAGTCCAAATAGATTTGTACTATTCTTGTCTTTTTTATACAACATAATAAGAACGGCATTACTTCATAGCAAATAGAGCTGTTCTTCTTCAACTACCATGAAAATATGTTTCTTCAAGAATACGCTCTCCTCCTTTTTTTTTAACGATTGAGCAGGGTCTTTTTTAGTATTGAATTAATAAGCCTATGGATTAGGGTTGACTGGGTTAAGGTCAGTATCAGTATTGACACTTCCTACCCATTTTCATTCTCTGTGGTGCAGCGACGATTTTTCCGCTGCATAGATGGCTAACGGGGGCAATAGTTTAAGAATTAGCTGTCATTATGGCAGCTTTTTTTATTGTACAACGTGAAGGAAAGTGAAAATTGCAAAGTTTTAAGGACAGATTTTAAATTCGAGTAAATCTGTCCCTATAGGGAAAAATATGTAACGGTATTGTGCTGGCAAGCACTTGCCTATTCTAAATAAGGAGTGAGATGAGTGGCTGATAAAAACGAACGTAACCGTGTCGATAATGATGCTGGCGAAGCGGTAGGCACTGGTGTCGGTGCTGCCGCTGGAGCTGCTTTGGGTTCTGTTCTTGGTCCACTTGGTACCGTTGCAGGAGCTGTTGCAGGAGGAGCGATGGGTAACAAAGTCGGCGAAGGTGCCAATGAGGCTAATGACAGTGTTGCGAACCGAGAAGATTAGATTTTAACCAAAGGGGCACTGAATGAATTGGATTCCCAAAAAGGGAGTCCTTTTTTATTAAGTTAATTCAGCTTTTTAGGTAAATTCCCAGTAAAATTGTGAATCAATTCACTTAAAGTAACAGGGGCTTTAGTTGAAGAAGTTTCGAATTTCAATAACAAAGAAAACTCGCAATTTTGAAGTGACCCCAAAAAGTTAGACATATTATTTATTAGGCAGCTACTTGGGCTTGAATTCGGTATTGTACCGGACTCAAGCCCTTTAATTTTGATTTAATTCTTTTGTAATTATAGTAATCGATATATTTTGCTAACTCTTGCTTAAAATGTTCAACACTCTCAAACTCTTGTGTATACAAAAATTCGGATTTTAATATTCCAAAGAAATTCTCTATTACGGCGTTATCATAACAGTTTCCTTTGCGAGACATACTTTGTGTAATCTTGAGTTGTTTTAATGCATGTTGGTACTGGGGCATGCGGTAATGCCAACCTTGATCCGAGTGGATAAGGAGTTTCTCCCCATCTATTAATCTCTCAAATGCTTTGTCTAACATAGTCTTAACAAGAGAATATCTTGGTCTTGAATTAATTGTATAAGCGATAATTTCACCATTAAATAAATCTAAAATTGGAGATAAATAAAGCTTTTCACCAAACAATTTAAATTCAGTAATGTCGGTTACCCACTTCTCATTTGGTTTTTCTGCCTCGAAGTTACGATCCAAAATATTCGGGGCAGTTTTCCCAACTTCCCCCTTATATGAACGATATTTTTTCATACGAACCGTGCATTTTAAGCCTAGCACTTTCATCAATCGCTGGACCTTTTTATGATTTACTTTATAGCCTTGATTCTTTAACTCAGCTGTAATACGACGATAACCATAACGCCCTTTATGTTCATGATAAATAGCCTGAATTAATGACTTTAATTCGGCATCTTTATCAGGACGATCAAAGGTTTTTACCCAATAATAGTACGTACTTCGTGGAATGTCAGCCAGTTCGATTAATCCACTGACAGGAAATTCAGGCCTTAGTTCAAATACTACTTGCGCTTTATCTCGCTTTGTAATTTTTCCTTGTTTTGAACTAAGGCATTCAACTTTTTTAAATAAGCATTCTCCATGCGTAAACGGTCTAATTCTGCCTGTAGTGCCTCTATAGATCCTTCGACGGGTTTTGAGTTCTTTGTATTCTTTTTCATTGTAGGACGCCCCTTTTTCTTTGATTCAAGGGCGTCTATACCTAGTGTTTCCAATTGTATTCTCCATTTTCGAATCAAAGCAGGAGAAGAAATTTTAAATACTGTAGCTGTTTCATTCGGAGACGTCCCGATATCATTCATATAATTAAGTACGTCTAGTTTAAACTGTGCAGAATAACTTGTATAGGATTTTTTGAATGCTTCTTCCCCATGATGCTCGTACTGCATTACCCAAGTTCTCACTATATTTTCAGATGTACCTATCGACGCTCCAATCGAAGCATAAGAACCTACTCCTTCTAAATATTGTTGAACCGCTACTAGTTTATCTTCTGCTTTAAATTTAACCATAGAAAAACAGCACCCCTTAATGTTAGATTAAGTGTCTAACAAATGGGGTGCAGTTCAATTTGGCGAGTTTTTGCTTTTTTTATATACTAATTACTATGTCAAAACGAGTGTCAATTCGGCACATTTTTTTAGAAAAGCACCTCAAAACGGAACCCTTTACCCATTTAGGAGCAAGGCTTTTTTACATTTTCCAAACTCGTTTGTTCTCTACTCGTTTCGTAAATCCCTTGGCATCCAATCTCTCTAAAAAGGGAATCATGTATTTTCGCGATATTCCAAGTACATCTTTCGCATCTCCGACTTCGAACTCTGTTCCTGTTTGGCTCCGGAGTTTATCGACAGCTCCGCTAAACACTTCCCCATGATAGGCAAACTGATAATCTAACTGGACGAGAAGCTGTTGGTCTTCTAGGAATCTCTTTAGATCAAACTCTAAAGTCTCAGGAATGCCAGCTCCAGAAAAATAATCCTTTAAATAGCGAACCTTTAAACCGTCTCTCTTCAATTCCTCAAGCATGTTTTCGGTCCGCTTGGCCCAGCTTTTCGGCACATTGGGAATAAATCCTGACAAGGAAACAAATTGTTCCTTTCGGTTAAAAATACCATTCGTGATTCCGTTTTCAACGACATAATCAAGCAGGGATTTAGGAAATCGTTTTTGCATTGTTTGCAAAAGCTCGGCTTTATTTACCCCCGGTTTCATTGAATGAGCAAGATGGTAATCATGTAAACGATCATATATATCTTCTTCTAAAGAATCGATTAACAATTGAAGCGTATATTCTTTGCCATTGTATAAAACAAATTCGGCATCACCCAAATGTTCGGTTAAGGTTGCTTCATCCAATGCTGTCCGCTTAATCAATTCATTGAGCGGCAGGCTCTTCGCTTCTATAAAAGCAGCCGTGATTCGTTCTTTCGGTGTTCCTGCTTTTTTCTTTTCAAGTTCTTCTATTGTTTCGTTTCCGAAGCGATATTTATTTCCGCGAGGGTCGATTACCCAGCCGCCGCCAATTGTCTCTTGTGGGCTTGGCCTCCGTAAAATAAAGCGGTCGCCGCGTTTCGTGAGAATTTCCTCCTCAAGCCGAAGCTGACAAAGAACCTCGCCATTTTCTTCCTTAATTTCATTGCGGTCAAAGAAAACAATCCTGCCCATTACCTCTGCCGTTCCGATATGAAGCTTAATCGGCATCCTTTGCTTCACCAAATGTTCAAGGTCCTCAACCATCCGAATGGCTACATCTAATGTTTTTGTAACAATAAAATGCTCAGATGAAACGAGGACATCGCCGCGTTCCAAGTCTTCCTTGGAAACATTAGAAAGGTTAATCGCTGTCCGCTGACCAGCATACGCCTTCTCCGCAGGTTTATGATGAACCTGAATCTGCCTCGCTCTTACCTCAAGACCCTTAGGCATGATTTTTAATAACTGCCCCTCTTCAACGGAACCTTCATATACGGTTCCCCGGACAACCGTTCCTTGCCCTTTCACCGTAAACACTTGGTCGATGGGCAGCCGGAATGCCCCTTTAATATCCCGCATTTCTTGGTCCTTTAATGTTTTAATAATTAATTCTTTTATTTCGTCGATTCCTTTTTTTGATAGGCTATCGACAAGCACAAATGGTGCATTCTCAAAGACGGTGCCGGCTAGCTCTTCAAAAATATCATCTTTGACAAGTTCAATAAATTCCTCGTCAACCCTGTCAATTTTCGAGATCGCCACTACACCATTTTTCACACCTAAGAATTTTAAAATATCAAGATGTTCTCTCGTCTGCGGCATCACGCCTTCATCCGCGGCGACGACAAGCACAACGAGGTCAATTCCGGCCACTCCGGCAATCATTTGCCTGATAAAGCGTTCATGTCCCGGAACATCAATGACGGAAATTTGGATTTCATCATCTTCATATAATGGCGCAAATCCGAGTTCAATCGAGATTTGCCGCTCTTTTTCCTCTTTTAAACGGTCCGTATCAATATTTGTGAGTGCTTTTGTTAAAGAGGTTTTTCCATGGTCAATATGTCCCGCCATGCCAATCGTAAAATATCGTTTTTCCAAGATTGTCACCTTCTTAATCGTTCTACCATTCTACTGTAGCCCTATTAATTCATTTGTTCAAGAGAACATTTTTAGACAATCTGATATTTTCATGATTTATTAACATTCAGCACCCTCACGAAGGACAATCACCTCTTACCTTTCACTCGATTTGTCCTTCAGCACCCTTACGAAGGACAATTACCTCTTACCTTTCACTCGATTTGTCCTTCGGCACCCTTACGAAGGACAATTACCTCTTACCTTTCACTCGATTTGTCCTTCGGCACCCATATGAAGGACAATTACCTCTTTCTTTTCACTCGATTTGTCCTTCAGCGCTCTTACGAAGGACAATTACCTCTTACCTTTCACTCGATTTGTCCTTCGGCACCCTTACGAAGGACAATTACCTATTACTTTTCACTCGATTTGTCCTTCGGCACCCTTACGAAGGACATTTCCCCCTAACCTTTCACTCGATTTGTCCTTCGGCACCCTTACGAAGGACAATTACCTATTACTTTTCACTCGATTTGTCCTTCGGCACCCTTACGAAGGACAATACCTCTTACTTTTCACTCGATTTGTCCTTCGGCACCCTTACGAAGGACAATTACCTATTACTTTTCACTCGATTTGTCCTTCGGCACCCTTACGAAGGACAATTACCTCTTACTTTTGACTCGATTTGTCCTTCGGCACCCATATGAAGGGCAAATAAACTATGTAAGACAAAGTTTAATCATAAAAAGAAAAGCCGAAATCAGCTTAACAAACGCTAGGTTCGGCTTTTTAAAACGCGCTAAATGATTCCTTCTCTTTCTTTCCCTCTTGTTTCAAGCTTCCCTGTATGCTCGTCATATAAAGTCCTAGCCCAATCTCGAATCCTGACAGAATCCACAGACTTCCATTTATCGAGGCTCGGGATTTCTTCTTTTCCAAAAGCTAATTTAGACAATTTAATCATTAACACATAGGATGAGTATGAATGCGGGAAAGTCTGGTCATTTTTTGCCTCATAAAAAAATTTCTTTAGTAATCTAAACGGTATTGGTTCGTAAATTAGTTCAACCAGTTTGGCTCGGTATTCCAAATCTTTTGCGGGCAGATTAGGAAAACGTGCATAATCACTTAGATGCTGCGCTTCATGCTTTAAATAACTCACTTGAAACTCGCTGCTATCTATTGTTACCCTTTTTTTCTTAGACCGTTCATCTACATAATAAAGACCATCTTCTTTCGCCCAGCCTCCGGCGAATTTTTCCCCGAATGTTGCAAAATGAATCCAGCTTTGCATGATGAAATCCCTCAAGAAGTAAACCGTAACATCCTGTGTTTGATGAGGCAATTCAACTCTAAAATCCTTTTTATCCGTCGTCTTCCAAATATATGGTCCTCTGAATGGTGATGTCACACCGCCCAAGAAGCGATAGCCCTTTTTCTCAAAAATTGCTTCAAGTTTTCCTTCAATTTCATCAAGATTATCTGTTAAATTTCCATCTGAAATTAATACCCCCAACGACTTGACTAGCTGGTATTCCGCTTCGTTGAGATTCTTTCCCGTTAATACAGAAGTAAAGTATTGATAATATGCTAAAATCACCTTTCTAATCCATGGATCATCCGATTTAAGCCGATATATCGGCTTTTCACCAAAAAAGCGTTGGTAATACTTAGATTCTAACTGTTGATGTTTTTTGCTTTTATTCGATTGGGATTGAAGATACTCATAAGCAGCCGTTACATCCCCATGTAAACACAAGGCATAAAATTTTGACTCGTCCAAATTGGATCCCTCTCAGTATTGTTTTTATTTCTATATCATCTATTTATTTTACGAATTCCTTCTAAAAATGATAAAATAAAGTAAAATGACTAAATTTTGTCAAATACTATTTTGGTAGATTGGAGTATAACATGATAAAACTTGTGAGAGTATTAAAGGAAGAAGAAAATATCCTCCATAACCTTAGCCAATTTTATTTTTATGAATTTAGCCAGTACATACCAGCCATTGCTTTAGAATCGAATGGATCTTACAAGCCGTTTGATTTAACAGACTGCTGGAGCAGCCCTAACCTGCACCCCTTTTTCATTAAAAAGGAAGACGAGCTGATTGGTTTTGCCCTTGTTGAAAGTGCTACAGACATCGAGCCGAACGCGATACTTGAATTCTTTATTGTCCGCAAATATGCCGGTAAAGGCTATGGAAAAATGGCTGCCCGCGAACTATTCAACTTATTTCCGGGTAAGTGGTTTGTCACCCAAGTTGAAAAGAACTATCCTGCACAGGCTTTTTGGAGAGGTACGATTTCTAAATTTACGGGTGGAAAGTTCAGTGAAAGATATGACGAAAATAGAAAGTCGATACAAGAGTTTGATACAAATTTGCTAGTTTAATAATCAGGAGTAGTGGGATTTATCCCACTACTCCTGATTTTAAATTGAATCCAAATCTTTTATCAGCATATCTTTTGAGCTTTCATCTTTTACTTTTTGCGCATATTCTAGTGCAAGTTTAGCTTCCTCTTTGGACAAATCAGTACGACCTAATAAAGCATTAGCTCGGCTTAATGCCTCATAGGCATAACCTATATAAAACGGCAATGACAAGTTCATAAAAGCCACTCTCCATTCCCTTAAATTATGGGCATTTTGGAGAAGATAGATACGCTTCTTCATATTAAGTCTGTTTTTTTATTGGTGTGGTGTCAATAGAAATAAATCCCAACGAAGGTTATTTTACTGATAAATGAATGAATTTATTTCTCACATGTTCTAACTGCTTAAAACCGAAGGCCGCATCCCCTTTTTTCTTTTCATCATCAATTATTTGTTGTTCAAAAAGCTTTATAGCAAAGTCGTAAATTTTTTCTCCTCCTGCTAACTCATTTACAACTGATGCAATACCCAAATATCCAGCATACAAAATATCTGAAAATGAATTTTCTGTTGTTATATCAAAAACAGAAGCATCGGTGCCCGTATTAACGCTATAATTAAATGCTGTTTTAAAGCTTTCTAGCGATTCCTCATAACGATGTAAAGAAAGCTGATGCATTCCCACAGCCCAATAAGCCATAGCAAAAGATGCATCATCTTTTTGTAATTGTTTTCTAAGTTGCAAACAATCAAGCGCTGCTTGTAATCCAATTTCAAAACAGCCACTTGTTTTTACATAACTTTCTTCCGCCCAACATTCTGCCATATCTGCTGAGAGGTTATACAGCATTACATTTGCAAAATGAAGAAGTGTATTTGGTTCCTTTGATAAAGAAGCTTCCACCTTGTATGTATTGACAATTTCTAATATAAATTGTCCATATTTTTCGAGTGTATTTGATTGAGCATGTAAATCGTAAAGCTTTCTTTGGATCATTGAAAATAACTGAAATGTTTCTTGCTGATCTACATTTTGTTCTTTAACAAATGAAATAATCTCATCGTTGTTTAGTGGTTCTATTTGATTCCAAAATTGTTCTAACCGCTCTTTCTCTAGCATCCAATCACCCTATTCTATTTTTGTAATCCTTTTTAGTATACATTTTTCAGAAAAAACCAACAACTACACTTCTATATGAATGAATAAAAAAAGACGCTCCCACAATTAGAAACGTCTTAAGATTCCTTGTCCATTTTTTATTATTTTGTTGATTGATAATTTCATTAAAGACCAAATTAAAAATATTGATTGCCTCGTCAGTTGGCTCATTATAAGTAACATTTATTTTTAGGTTCCCAAATTTTTTACTGTAGCTTTTTTTACTCAATCATGCGCGTAATATTTTTTTGATGCAGCATTTGAATACTCTTCCCCCTTAAATGATTTTTAATAATTTTTAATTATCTTTATTTTGCGCAGAAAGGTGAAAATTATACATTTATAGATTTATCAAGAAATTGTCGATTTGGAACTAACAAAGAGAATTTTGTTCAATTTTTCTCGCTTATAGATTTTTCTTATTTTGCCCATTCCGATATTTTAAAATACATTACCGAAATGCTAATAAACCTTGAGTGTAATCTAAAAAATGATCATACAAAGAGTGCTAAATAGAGCTCATTATACACCCTATTCAGAGATTGTCTGTTGACCAACAGATTGTTGCCAACTCGTGTGCGAATTCCACTGCTAATTAATCTGTTAAAATGGCAGAAACCCCTATGTACCAATAAATAAAAAGAATCCAATTCATTTGCAAATTGGACTCCTAATTATAATGTTATTTACATTTATGCACCTCTGAACCGAACCCGTTATTATTAGCTCGGTGTTTTTTTTGTGTATTTATTATTAATTTTTACTAAAGCTACCCGATAGTTTAATAAGAAATCTTTAAAATTGGAGATCTAAATCATTTCAAGTCCCATTCAATATTTATTTGATTTTCTCCGCCAACTCTAAAATAATTCCCTCTGGACCACGAACGTAACATAACTTATAACTTTCTTCATATTGCTGTATCTCACTAAAGATTTCCGTGCCCTTCTTTTTCAATTTTGCAACAATAGCTTCAATATCTTCAACAGCAAAGCAAATATGGCGGATACCCAGCGTATTTGCAAAAGGTTGCTGAATATCTTTTTCATCTGACGGCGTATAAAATTTGACTAGCTCTATCCATGCCTGACCATCTGGCATCCCCAATCCTACACATGCCGTTTTAACATCATTAAGCCCAACTATTCTGTCCAACTGTTCTCCATCCAGTTCCCATTCCGCTTGCACTTCAAGTCCTAAATCAAGAAAAAACGCTTTAGCCTCTGAAAGATCATTTACGTTTATACTCACATGATCTATTCTATTGACCTTCATATCTCATACCTCCTATGTACCTGTTATTTTCAATACCTGTATTCGTGTAAGGTTTGTTTGAAATTCTAATTCGCTTAAAACAGAAAATATTCTTCTTCAACAAACCTGCCCTTTAGTTTAAGTGTACCTCTTCACAATCCATTATCGTTACTAAAGAATCTGGCCCTTTAATGGAATAACTCTATCATCATTTTACAGATTCTTATTCCACTAGAAAAACTGAGATCCCTTCTTTAAAGAGATAGGAAATTCCGGTTCATCTTTTTTATAAACGGTTAAACTTTTTTCAAAAGGGTGCATCTTTCTTATAAACGGTACATCTTTCTTTTAAATCTACACATTGCATTATATTTTGCGCGAATTCCTTATAAATCTTTAAAAAAATAACCTTTTCTAGAAAACCCCTCGTTTCTCAACCGCTATAAGTATACCGCTGGCAACCCATCTCTACCACAACCCCAAACACCCAAAAAGCCAGGCGTCCAGCCTGGCTCAGGTAATTTAGCTATTTAAATAAACCTCCTGCTTACCCATGTATCATCTTCTGTGCACACACTATTTCCGAATCTGCGGCGGAAGTAAGTGTCTAATTTCCTCAGTGACTAGTTCCGGCTTCGCTCGCATCGCTTCTTGGATAAACGCCACGCTGTTCTCGATTTCCAGCGCCTGGCGGCGGATGTTCCAGGCCGGCTCAGGATTCGGTTTCGTCGGCACCATGGTGATCAAGTCCTCTAAGGCAAATTTGTCAATGATGCGGGTTTTTGCTTTAAACATTCGTAAGAGTGCTTTCCACCGATCATCAAAAAAGTCCTTTCCGACGATTAAATAACTTGGAGTCATATGAATCGTAATTGAGTCGGCTTCAAACTCCTCTGTCGTGCCAATCGAGCTGCCGAATATGGTTTCATAAACCGAGACATCAAGAATAAAAGCATCTGGAAAAGCATTCGGCTCGAGATTGCGGATCGTGACGACGGCCTCTCCGGCGTGGGCATCATTGGCGCCGCCGACAAGCGGCACGAATTGAACGGAAATCTGAATATGACCGCGCCCCTTCCGCATATTATGGAAGACCCGCTCACCATTTTCCCCCTCCCTTTCGAAGGTATCTTCGTCGCTGGCACTGAAATGACGGATCTGACAGCAATCATAAACATCTGTGGTAAACTGGTACTTCAACTCGATCGGTTTACTTGGAAACGGCTCCGAAGGAATTCCCTCAGGTGGACTGGACGAGAAGGGGCAAAGTTTAATGTCCTTGCCGGCAATCCGCAAGCGGTAACCGAGCTGAATCCCGGACATCTCTGCCCTGCGGGCCATTTTGAATCGGAATGTCTTTTCCATTTCCCGGTGATAGCGCATAGCTGGATAGGTCTTGTTCGGATCATCAGCGAAGTCTTTGAGATTGCCAAGGTCAATCGTTTCCGGTGTTCCCTCTTCGATGATGATGTTGCCCAGCCCCCGCGGGACAATAAATTTAGGATGAAAACGGAATTTGGCATCGGGGAGTTGGACAAATTGCGATTGTCTCGGCGGCGAGGCCGCAGCCCGGAACTGTGATTCAAGTTTGGCTAGAGAATTGATGCCACATGCTTGGATTACGGAGTCAACCGCAGCTGCATGGGCCTTCATGGTTGCGGTAAGGGCTTTTTCAGGTTCAACCGCCCATGACCCTCCATACTCATACACATTGCTTTCCTTGTGTCTAATCTCGAAGCCATCAAATGACTGAATGGAGGAGATTCCCGTGACGGGATCTACCGCTCCGATAAGGATTCCTTTGACCAAAGAGCCAGGGTAAGGATAGTAAAGCGGATTATTGAGCTGTCCCACGAAGTTAATCCCCAGTGCAGGATCAACGACGAGAATTGAAGCACGCCACATGTCAATAAAATTTCGCAAACCGTTGGCGATGTTCAAAAGCACTTGGCGTTCGAAACCTGTTGAGCGAAATGCCGGTTCAATCGCTGTTGTAACGATCAGGCGCTCCCGAAGCGCAGCGAACAATACATCGATGTAATATCCAGCATCCCAGATATTGGTTTGCAGCTCCTTCTTCGGGTCCCAATAGTTAGGTATTTTTTGCCCATCCGCACGTTTGATTAACGGGCTATAAGCTATACTGATCCAGTGAGGATAGTCAATTCCATAACCATAGGCAGCCTGCTGGAAGGCAATATCGGCTTTTCTCGTATCCAGCATCTTCGTAATGGCATCGTCTAAATTGTTTGCGCACTCCTTTAAAAAATGCAGGTTTTGAGGAGACCTGGAGAGCCCGGTATTCCACAGATCTTCTCTCACTTTTTGAATCTTTGAGCGCCACTCGAGCGATTTATCATAGAGCTCTCGACGTTCGGTATTCTTAAGATACTCGTAGATCTGTTCAACTCGCGCACCGATTTCCTTCAGCTGCTCGCTGTCAGTCATTTCCTTCGACCCGAACAAGCCAAACTGTTTAGCAAGGTCCGTAACCGTGTTGATCATTCCAACAACGCTAAAAATGCTCGACGCTAGATTAATCGCCCCGCCAATGAGGTCATAGAGTTTTTTCGCTTCATCTTCATTGAATTTAAGGAATTTCAATGCTTTACTAATGCCCTTGTATTCGTCCTTGTCAGGTTTGATGAAATCCCAAAAACCGCCAACGTCCTGCTTTTCATTTTTGAGGACTGGCAAATAGTTTTGGCTGGCAATCCTTTCAGTCTCGAAAAGCGGTTCACCAGGCCGGAAAGGGGTGAAGCCGATGTTCGAAACTTCGAGACGTTTGCGCATAGTCGATTACCTCCATTCATTTCATTTTGGAAAAAAACCCATTCATAAAAATGTATTCTGTATACACAAATTTTTTCCTTTCATTCAAATAAAAAAAGCCCACCTTTAGGAGAGCATAAGTTCAAGCTGGCCGCTATTGCTAATGTTATAGCTTTGTACCTTTTCTTTATTGTATCGGTAGCAGCTGTTTTAACTTTCATAAATGTGTAAGCTAGGTGTGACTTAACCCGTATCTTTCCCAACAATCAACTCATAATATTGCCAACCCTTGTGCTGCAAGGGTTTCACCCATTATTTTGTAAAAATTAACTTCGATGAACTAAAAAAGAACGATATGTATAAAGAAAAATATGTGAAATCTAAAACTTAAGGCACCTATATGGGTAAATTAAAAACTCTTGGCAAACATATGGGTTATTATAAAACTCAAATTAAGATTGCTGTATAGACCCTCCTTATTCAACATAAGGACCCGTTCTCCATCCAGAGCTTCTCCACAGAAAATGAAAGTTAACTACGTTCTTTTATGGCATTAAAAAAGCGTTCCTGCTTATTACAGAAACGCGCCCTTTAATGGAATAACTAAAATATGATTTCAATCATAAAATCACTTATTTCCTCTTTCACTAAAGCACCCTGTTACTTTAAGTACATTTGTTCACAAAAAAGATTAATTTCACTAAGGTACAAATACGCACCAAGCTGGTTAAACACGTTCAAGCTTTTTAAATGGACTAGGAGGTAATTCAACACGGATGTTATCACCTGGTTTCACTTCTCCATTCTGCAATATAACTCCCATTATTCCTGCTTTTCTTATTAGATTTCCGTCTGAATCCTTATCCAAAACAGCATTTAAAAGACCCTGTTTAAAATTATCAATTTGAACACAAGGATTGCGACAGCCTGTTACTTTAATAATTGTAGACTCACCTATAAATAATATCGTGTCAGTAGGTAATTCAAGAAGATTTATTCCGACAGTTGTTATATTTTCACCCATTTGTCCAGGATTAATATTAAAACGATCTGCTAACTCCTCGAATAACTCATTTTGAATTAAATGCACTTGTCTTAGGTTCGGTTGGTTTGGATTTTGTGCCACTCTCGATCGATGTTTAACCGTTGAACCAAAGTGTGCATCGCCTTCGACCCCAAAACCCTTCACTAATTTTATAATCTCTTGATTTTCTTTACTAAACGTATGCTTCTTACTTAAACTAACCGCTATGACTGTTCCTAAAATTGAACTCTCTTTTTTTTCATCAAACATCAATCCTCACAGCCTTCCCTTTTTAAACTCCCTGTTTGTTCATATTCGATAAAGGTTTATTTATTCCTTCTTCTACTAACCTGCTGTTTCGTTAGTGAAAAAGCGATTGTTCTTTTTGAACAATCGCCCCCGTTCAATAAGCGAGATGAATAAGGTGCAAAAAGTGACCTTCATTATTAACGCCTTATTTCCTCATAATCTGGACTTAGAGGTGAAGCATATAGATTAATAAATAATATGTAAACAGGATACAGAATGACAGACCCATAAATCAGAAGGCTAAATCTCGGAAAAAGTGCTACTCCTGTATTAATAGGAAAAACAAGAGGGAAAAAAGAGAAAAAAAGAATAAAATATGGTGCCCACAAAAGGATTGACAAATAGCTGTATTTTCTATCTATAGTCCATTTTTTTGTTAAGCAAATGAATAAAATTGTCGAAAGTAGAAGTCCAATAACATTAATAGCAGCAATTACAAAGTAAACATTATCCCATTCCCAGCCAGTTAACTTACTAATATGAGTTACATTTATTATGAGTTCGATTGCTATATACAACGCTATAGCGTATAAGGCACTAATAGTATTTAACTTTATAAAAAACTTCATCCTATACCTCCTTAATTAAGAAACAGCAACACCTCTGAGTTAAGTTCTTTATTCAATTATAATCATTCTTAAAGTAACCTGCCACGTTAGCGTAATAAAGGGATTGCCGTAGCCATCCCGCTTTATTGCACCCGTAACTTTAATAACACACGACTGTTCTTTTCTTATGTTAGTTCCGCAATTCCAGTTTGGCATTCTTTAGCCAATGGACTAGCCAGTCGTTCAGGAGAATAACGGGACGCAGGAAATCATCGACGATACCAAGACGCTAGCACAAATGATAAAACAGGACTGTGTGCATGTGCTTGTTAGCAAAATATAACTCTCATCCTTTAATTTACCTATAAATCTCAATACGATGACAAACAAATAAAGCGCCGTATGGGCGCTGTATCTATTAATCTATTATAACTACATGACACCAATGCCAAAAAGATGAATGGGCAAGATGAATCATTGTCTCTTCCTCTTCTATTGACCTTTCATTAAGATCCAGTAAATCCCAAACTGCATTAAAACAATTTGCAGCCGATTGCTTATGCGAAAATGTAGATGTCATCTTTCTTCAACCCTTCTTTTTTCAAAATTACTAATAACTAACCCCGGTACAACCTCCAGATCACGAACTAATTTGTAGCCATTTTTCAGATATAAATTTTTAGCAGGGGAATTCTCTTTACCGGTTGAAACTTTTAAAACCGTAAACTGCTGATTATTTTTCTCCACTTCCGCCAATAAACATTGGGCAATTCCTTTACGAAAATGGTTAGGATGAACGACCATCCGGCAAATCGCCAGCTCGGTCCCATCGATAGTATATGAAATAGCACCAGCCAATTCATCCCCCTCAAAGTATCCAAAGAAGGTTTCCCCACTCTCCATTAGTTCCTCCATAGACTCTTTTAGAGGCGGGATTTCGAAAAAATTGATTAACTTTGCCTCTACCAGATAGGAAGCCCTTTGTAGTTCAAACAATTCCTTGACTAGATTTAAATTATGTAGATTCAGCTTTTTAATCATGCAATCATCCTTTGGTATTTTCATTTTACCTTACCCCATGAATTACCTCTCTTTTTAAAAAATATATGTTAAAATCGAATTAGATGGCATTCTAAGGTTTGATAAGGAGAAATAATTTTGAAAGCATTAAAAACAATTATTTATGGGGTACTATCATTCATTGCTGTAATAATTTTAACAGTTGGTATTTTTATAGTAATACCACTAATT
The DNA here is from genome assembly GCF_042885335.1 of Neobacillus sp. NPDC058068. NCBI lineage: Bacteria > Bacillati > Bacillota > Bacilli > Caryophanales > Bacillaceae > Neobacillus > Neobacillus sp. NPDC058068. The sequence goes on from NZ_JBHVSI010000028.1 coordinate 47,744, forward strand.
CAAGAAAAGCTTTTTGTTCAGGATGAATATATCATGTATGTAAGTAAATTTCCTGCATCTAGATTAACATTAATTTACGAATTTTACCTATTCTTTGGTTTTTTCTGCCTATTTTATAAGGATTTAAGAAAGTGGGTTTCTAGCTTTTTTAAAAAATATAAAAAATTATTCCTCCCTGTTTTTGGGATATTTAATATTATTTTGCTTTATACCATCCTCTCAAACGTTACAGTATTAACCCAAAATACGTTGGTTGATTATTCTTTCCTCTCTCCAAAGGGCAAGGTCTACAGCTACAATGATATTTCTAAGATTAACGCGGGTGTGTATGGTGATAGGCAATTCTTTAGTTTCTTTGGTCACTCAAAAGGTGATTTTTATTATATTGTAGAGCTGAACGACGGCACAAAAATAGACTTAGCTGATGTCGATTTTATGGGAGCAAAAAACGATGAAGACCCTCGTTTTATCATTGAAAAATTGGATAAGGAATTAGTTAATATGGGTACCCCTAAAAAAGCAAGTATGAAAAACTTTAAGTATACGACCCGATATTTAGATAAAATTTATACGGATAAAATTCAGAGCATCTTAAAAAATACCCATTAATAGCTTTGATATGCAAACTGTCGTAATTCTTATCTTGCCATGTCCGTTTTTTGAATAATGATTGGAATCTCACTTAAATCTTCAATAATAAAATCGGCTTCAACATCATTCCAATAGATATCCTTTTTCCAAATTGATTTCATTCCAACTTTTCTGGCTGCTTTTATGTCGTTTTCGGGATGATCGCCAACATAAACACTTTCATTTGCTAATACATTGAGTTGCATTAACGCCTTTTCATATATTTCGTGATTAGGCTTTTTCATGCCCTCCCATTCGGAAATAAGGATGGTTTCAAAATATTTTTCAATGCCCAAGGCGACAATATTGTCAAATTGGAATTGTCCCCTTCCATTTGTGATGATCCCTAAGAGGATTGATTTCGCCTTTAATGCTTCTAACATGCTGATTAAATTTGGAAATAGTACACAATGATTCTTATATTCTAGCAGATAATCATGAAGCAGCCTTTCCCATGTAATCCCGTTAATGTAAAATTCAGTGATTAATTGCTGATACACCTTATCTTTCCAGACGTATCCACGAGAATCTAATTCTAAAAATCTTGAGGTATATAATTCTTTAGGAATATGCCCGAGCGAATTTTTAAAGCGCTCATACTGGTTATCAATAAATTTTTCGACAGAGGCATCTCGATTTAATATAGTTCCATCTAAATCAAATAGTACTGCCTTTATCATTGTACAGCCCCCCTTATACTTCATTTCATTTCAAAACAATTTGAAAATAAAAAATGCGATACTTTTATTAACGGGTTCACTTTTGGGGTGCAAAAAAGTAACTCACAGGTGAAATCTCACCACTATTAAGCAAAGATACGAAAAAAATATAAGGTATTTAAGGGAAACTAAACAGTTTAAATGGAAAAAAGTTGATTTTAATCATATTCTTATTGGGGTTTAAAGGTATATGAGCTGCTTTCGAGGGGATGAACCGGGGCATCAGCTTACTTAATGGTAAGGTAGCTATTTTTTGAACTCTTCCTAATATAATTATAGCATGTAAAAAATGGTTAATATAGACTTTTTATTCTCATTTACTACTGCTAAAATCAATAGAATATTAATGGTTAGGAGTGATGGTGAATGAGTTCTTTGGTTCTCGGTTTTCAGGAAATGGAAAAAACGCAACTTTTGCTCGTTGGCGGAAAAGGCCTAAATTTAGGGGAATTATCAAAAATTGAAGGAATACAAGTACCAGAAGGATTTTGTGTTACAACGGTGGGATATCAAAAAGCCATCGAACAAAATGAAGCGTATCATGCTTTGTTGGATCGACTAACAATGCTAAACGTAGAAGATCGAGATCAAATTGGTGAAATCAGCAGGAAGATTCGACAAATCATTATGGAAGTAGAAATTCCTTCAGATGTAGAGTGCGCAGTTACTCACTATCTCTCCCAGTTTGGTGATGAACATGCTTATGCAGTGCGTTCTAGTGCGACTGCTGAAGATTTACCACATGCCTCTTTTGCTGGTCAACAAGACACCTATTTAAATATCATCGGCAAAGAAGCAATCATGCAGCATATCAGCAAATGTTGGGCTTCCCTATTTACGGATCGCGCGGTAATCTACCGTATGCAAAATGGATTTGACCACAGTCAAGTTTATTTATCCGTTATCATTCAACGGATGGTGTTCCCACAGGCATCAGGGATTTTATTTACCGCTGATCCGATTACCTCTAACCGAAAGCTGCTATCAATCGATGCCAGTTTTGGACTTGGAGAAGCACTGGTCTCAGGCTTGGTCTCTGCCGATTGTTATAAAGTACAGGAAGATAAAATCGTCGATACGATGATAGCAACCAAAAAATTAGCTACCTATGGACGAAAAGAAGGCGGAACAGAGACTCACGAGATCGCTCCTGATCAGCAAGAGATTCAAACACTTAATGATCAACAAATTTTACAACTAGCACGCATCGGAAGACAGATCGAAGCTCATTTTGGTTACCCCCAGGACATCGAATGGTGTTTAGTTGATGATACATTTTATATTGTCCAGAGTCGTCCAATCACTACTCTTTTCCCCATCCCTGAAGCGAATGATCAAGAAAATCACGTCTATATATCTGTTGGTCATCAACAAATGATGACTGACCCCATGAAACCATTGGGATTATCTTTTTGGCTGTTAACGACTCCTGCACCCATGCGTAAAGCTGGTGGAAGGTTGTTTGTAGATGTCACACATCAACTGGCTTCACCTGTCAGTAGAAACATTTTATTAAATGCTATGGGACAACACGATCCGCTCATGAAAGACGCACTTATGAACATCATTGGGCGTGGAGATTATATAAAGTCATTACCAAATGATAATAAAGCACCGAGTCCCACTAGAGGCAATACAGATATGCAGGCACAAATCGAAAACAATCCATCAATCGTTTCTGATTTGATTAAGCGCAGTCAAACATCGATTGAAGAGTTAAAACAAAACATCCAAACGAAATCAGGATTAGATTTATTTGATTTTATTCTAGAAGATATTCAGGAATTAAAGAAGATTTTATTTGACCCACAAAGTTCAGCTGTATTTATGGCTGCTATAAATGCTTCAACATGGATCAATGAAAAAATGAACGAGTGGTTAGGTGAAAAAAACGCAGCAGACACGCTTTCTCAATCTGTACCAAACAATATTACTTCGGAAATGGGATTAGCACTATTGGATGTCGCAGATGTGATTCGTCCTTATCCAGAAGTAATTGATTATTTACAACATATAAAAGATGATAACTTTTTGGATGAACTGGTTAATTTTGATGGTGGAAAGGAAGCTAGAGACGCTTTTAATGCTTTTCTCAACAAATACGGAATGCGATGTGCCGGAGAAATCGATATTACTAGAACACGCTGGTGTGAAAAACCAATTACAATTGTCCCCATGATTCTGGGTAACATCAAAAACTTTGAGCCTAATGCAAGCAATCGGAAATTTGAGCAAGGGCGGCTGGAGGCTTTGAAAAAAGAACAAGAGTTATTAGATCGATTGAAGCAATTACCGGATGGTGAACAAAAAGCCAAAGAAACAAAACGAATGGTCGACCTAATCCGGAATTTCATCGGTTATCGGGAATATCCAAAATACGGCATGGTTAATCGCTACTTCGTTTATAAGCTGGCTTTACTGGAAGAAGCCGAACAACTCGTCCAAGCGGGCGTTTTTCTTGAAAAAGAAGATATATACTATCTCACTTTTGAAGAACTTCTTGATGTGGTCCGCACAAATAAACTGGACTACCAGATCATCAGCAAACGAAAAGACGAGTACAAATTATATGAAAAACTAACTCCCCCACGTGTTATCACGTCTGATGGTGAAATCATTGTAGGTGAATACAAACGAGATAATCTCCCAGCCGAAGCTATTGCAGGTCTACCTGTTTCTTCCGGAGTGATCGAGGGACGCGCTCGCGTTATATTAAACTTGGAAGATGCTGATTTAGAAGATGGAGATATATTAGTCACCGCCTTTACTGACCCTAGCTGGACACCATTGTTTGTATCCATAAAAGGTCTCGTCACCGAAGTTGGTGGACTGATGACCCATGGAGCAGTAATCGCACGGGAATATGGCTTACCAGCAGTTGTTGGAGTTGAAAATGCCACCAAACTGATAAAAGATGGGCAACGAATTCTTGTCAACGGAACAGAAGGGTATATCGAAATATTATAATTGCTGAATACGTCAAGATTTAATTAGTAGCACCGCTCTAGTGGGTACCAGAGCGGTGTTTATAATTACTAGTCTCAACCACTTTTACCCTTCGACCATGGCTAAATAATACTTTTCTTCGCTGTTATATTCAACAATTAAAATGCCTTCATTTTCGTTTGTTGAATAAATTTTTGTACCTATTGGTAATTTGTTTGCCATTCCGTTTTTAAACGATTTAGTGTCTTCGTTTGTAAATAATTTTGTAATCTCCCCAACTAACTCTTTCTTGGTAAGTTCTAATTCATTTATCCAATCAATATCAGTTTTATAAATTAACCCTTCCCATTGAAAAATATTAGCATTTTCATCAAGACGCAACACTTCTTCTGCATCTGGGTGTTTCGAGACCGAGGTTTTGGTTTCCGAATCAATACAACCTGATAAATAGAACAAAGATACCACCATCAGCATTAGGCTTAATATGAGTTTATTCATTTTGACACCCCATTTAATTAGTCGTACTTGTTTATTAATTTGTTACTTAATTTTACCTCAAATACAAAATGCCCTTTGTTTCAAAAGTCAAATATCCAACATTTTAGCATATGATTTAGCAGTAATTTTAGCTTATCAATTTTATGGTGGACAACATCTATTGTTCTTGTAAAAATAGGGTTGTTAATATAACTGTTATTTTCAAAATTAATTCGTTTAAACGTTGATAAAACGATAAAAAAACAGACTAACTCGCAATGCAAATTAGTCTGCTAATTCATACTCTAATTATATTGTTTCTCTCCCTTATCGGAACCCGTTACACTCTTACCAAGTAAGTGCGCATTTGGCTAACATTTCCTAAGCACAGAATTAGCTCAGGATATTTAGCATCAAACTGTGGGTCAAGATAGATCATGCAGGTTTGACGGGTACGTTCTTTATTAAAAGTACGAATTGCTACTGAAGGATACTTTTTAGTCCATATTGTAATACTTCTTCTTTTCCTTCATATAATCCTTTTCACAAGTCAACAGCTGGTATTTAATCGCATTACCTTGTTTCTTCTTCTTTTCAATGACTTCCCATTTTAAATCAGAAAGCTTTAAATGGACTGCAACGTTTGTATTATCAGGCTGCTTATACAGTAAATAGGCTTCCGATGGTTTGACAAACAATGTCGGCTTGCCGCGAGAGGCGACAATAAATTGTTTATGTAAGGATTGATAATATTCGTCAAATTCCTTCCCGCCGTAAATAATGTTGGCAGCATCTAACCCTTTATCCGTTACCTCAATGTAGTTTTGATCATCAATATCCAAGTCAAGACCTGCAATAATATCATTCATAAGTGCTTTATTATATTCAACGTCGCGAATTTTCATATTTTCTCTGCAGTCGGAGGATAACCTTGGTGGATCATCAGCCAGGACTTGTAAAGAATTAAAACAAAGCACGAGGCATATCCCCCCAATAAAGCTTGCTGCTTTTTTCACAGTAAACATCACCCCTAACCATATATGAACATATTATTCTGCATGATAGGATGATATATACTGAACACTCGCCATAATTATAATAATCTACACTTCAATATGTTTAATCACTCTTGCCGGATTTCCGCCAACTACCACATTATCAGGTACATCCTTTGTGACAACAGCTCCTGAAGCAATGACGACATTATCACCTATTTTAATACCAGGGTTTATTATCGCTCCCCCGCCAATCCAAACATTATCACCAATTTGAACGGGCGCACCAAACTCTACGCCGGAATTTCTCTCAACTGGGTTCAACGGATGCCCTGCTGTATAAATATGAACACCCGGAGCCACCATACAATTCTTGCCTATCCGAATTTCACAAACATCTAAAAATACACAATTGAAATTTGCATAAAAATTTTCTCCAACATGAATGTTGTAACCGTAATCACAGCGAAAAGTTGGCTCTATGTATATATTTTCTCCTGTTGAACCAAATAGTTCTTTTAGCAGTTCTGTCCGTTTGCTCTCCTCTGTTTCTGATGTAAGATTAAATAGCCTTGTAATTCTTCGCGCATTTTCCCGCTCTTTTACTAGTTCAGGATCGGCAGCAACATATAGTTCACCATTTATCATTTTTTCTTTTTCTGTTTTCATTGTTATAGTCTCCTAATCTAAATATTTTTTAATAACATTCATCTTTCTAACTTTACTGAACGCCCTCTAATTAATTATCCACTCTGTATAAGGCAAATATTTTATTAAGAAACGTTTTCCTTTTAAATTTTTGAAGAAAGGATGGGGTGATGTTGCATCTAGGGATAGGCTTATTTTGTTGATTGTAACATTAATTGTGCCATATATCTCATTTCTAGACGGTTCTTCGTAAACAATTTTGGAAGGTTAAGAAAATAGGACCTAGCCAAATTAAAACAGATGCAAACATGAATGATACTCCTTTTATTTATTCTATAAATGCAAGAATGTAAGAAAGCCAAAAATACGCAAGAAGTGCATAAAAACTTGCATATTTTTGGCTCTTTAATTTTATTCCTAGTTGTGTGAAAAAGATAAAAAGCCGGAAGAAGTATTAAGCTTCTTCAGACTTATAGTTTTATAATTTATCATTCCCAGTAACGAAACACGTTATCCATTTTCTACAAAAAGTCAATTAAGAGCCTGTTATCTTTGCCCGTCTTCGCGGAGATACTTTCTCCATGATGACATCACTTTTGCATAAACTCATGCATAACAGTCTTTTATTTAATTCAAGCTCATTTGGTGAAATCAAGCACTCTTCCACATTAATTGCCTGTACAATCCCTTCTTTGATTTCGAAAATACAAGTCCTGCAAGTTCCATTGCGGCAGGAATAAGGGATATTGATTCCTTGGAGGATCGCTGCATCCAGAATTATTTCATTAGGTCTTACTGTGAATGTTTGGTCGGAGGACTTAACCTTTACTATAAACTCAGACATGGTGTTTGTCCTCCATTTCCTCTATTTTCCCTTTAATTCTACTTTTAAAGGGTTCATAATCCCACTCCGTATGTTTGACCCGAATCCATTCGTCCCACCTAGCAAGTGTATCTTCCTTCAAATCCTCCAGTGCATCTATATCTCCTTGCAAACGATGCAGTACCCATTTATGGCCATATTGCAAATGAATACTTTCGTCCGCCCAATCATAGTCGAAATCTTGCGAGCTTGCGGTATCCCCGACAGCTTCAAAATCCGACTTCAACCCCGCCTTCCAGCTTGGCCCCCCTGTTTCAAGTGTATGAAGTAAAGCGAGGACGTCCAATTCTCCTTGTTCGCTTACGGACATATAATGGTCGGCGATGACCGGATAATCAACACCGATCTCGAACCCCCATGACTTCAGTCTCTCCTCCCCCATCATACTATGTCTAGATTCGTCATAGGCCCACCGGGCGCATTCCAAATAAAAGTCCCACGGCATGTCGTTCCATTTCCACATAACCAGCGCAGGTATTTCTGCAGCCCACATTTCGTTGACATGGTTAATGCCCTGCCAAATTTGTCGCTCTATGAATTTTTCAGGTGACCAAGGGGGCATATGGTAAACCGAGGCTGTGAATTTCGGATCCCGTCTTGGAGAGAGTGGAGGCACATATTCCTCTCTAACTGCTATCAGATTTGGTATCTCAAGGCTTCCGCTTCTCTTGCAAAATAAACCGCCGATATTTTCCAAATAGGATTCCAGTGCTTGCTTCCATTGTTGGAGTGCCTCAGACTCTTTACTTTCAGGTAAATACGGATACAGCATGTTGATCTCGGCAATTTGTGAACGCAGCTGGGATGGGAAGCCGCTCATGAAAGCAACCGTCGGTGCGTCATCAAGCGGATCGGCATCCTTTAAATAGTCATCATACGCCTGAATTAATGCTTCTTTCACAACAAAATAGGCTCCGACCAGCAGCTCCGCATCATTGTGACAACGGATCAAGGAAGAGAAGAAACAAGACAAATCGACATCGTGCGCTTGATCTACATCACGTCGGGGATATCGCATCTCCAGAACCCTGGTTCGTAGCGCATCGGCTCTTAATGAATCCTGCCAAATATGACGAGGCAGTACCTTTTTCAGCTCCCATTCGGAGACATTGACATGGTAACCACCTAGAGTACGCATGATCTCCCTCTCTATAAAATACAGCTTTTTCACCATCTCTGAGGCTTCGTTGACGGTTCTCCTTCCGGGTGTTCCCATAACCAGCACTCGCTCTGACATCGATCATTCTCCTTTTTTTGGAATTTATTTTGTTAACGATAGAAGTTTGTTTTGCTGCCAATATCATAAATTTAACAAGGTACAAGTTAAAAAGCCATTTACATATGTCGCTTATTTTTATATATTTGTTATTAAAAATTACCTTTTTTTATTCTTTGGTCGATTAATGAGGTGCGATTATGGAGCTGCTATTCAATATTCCCAAGCTTTACTCCTCCATTTTGCTGGAGAGCTTACATTACGTAAAACGTCCTAAAGGTTGGTCTTTTCCCAGACACCGACACTTTTTATTTGAGTTCATTTACTGTGCCTCCGGTACGATTGAGCAATGGGTTAATGGGCAGCCATACCGGTTACATGAAGGAGATGCCCTAATCATCAAGTATGGCCTTTATCATGAAACGGCCCCCCTTGCGTCGGATTCGGAGATATTCGTGTTTCACTTTGATATCGACGAGAAGGAGGTCCATATGCTCTTTCAGATGATTTCCAACCCTATTATAAAATCGAAGAAAGACGTTTCGTTTTCCATTAGCCAGTGGGTTAAAGAGTTTATTCAGGAATTCGGGGAAGTGCTGGTCCAGCATAACACTCTACCTTCCTTATCCATGAATGAACGTTTGGAGAAATCTGTGACGTTGCTGCGTATGCAGACCCGTGTGCTTGAGTTTGTTTGCAAACTGGCAGATTATTTTATTAATGATTCCGAAGTGAGACTACCGGAAAAACTGACACCCTCCCAAATAAAACTGGCTAACGAAGTTGCCTTTCAACTGGAGACGCATGCCAACGAAAAATTTCAGATCAATGATTTGGCTCAAAAATTGGGAGTACACCGTTCTTATCTCAGTAATTCTTTTAAGCAATTATATGGTATTTCTCCCCGGGAGTTTCTTTCAAAGGTGAAAATACGTTCGGCAAAGCAGTTATTACTGAATACCGATTTGACGATTGAAGAAATCTCAATAAAGCTCGATTTCTCTTCCTCTTCCCATTTCAGTAAATTCTTTCTTTCTTCTGTGGGCTTATCCCCGATTAAATTTCGCAATCAACAACGTAAAATGGCCGGTTTCGATAAATAGGAACATAGATAAGGATGAACCTGTTTACCGTTTTGCTAGTTCAGGATGAAACGATTGCACGGAAGGATTTAAAAATGATACTGGTCAAGGCCCGATTGATGGCAGGTAGCCTGAAGGGCTAGTGGGACGGATCGCCAAATACAGGAACAAAATCCAAAAAACCGCCATTATCCTGACCATTGAGGAGGATAATCGGCGATCTTCATTCGCTAATTGGGGATTTTCGTTAATATCTGAGTTTCCACGATTTCTTTCAGGAGAAGCGCTTGCTGCCAACGATCGCATAGTTCAACTGTTTCATTTCCGGAGGTTTGTGTTATTGAATAATCGGGTGGACCTAATTCGCATACTAATGGCAAAATGTCTCCTGGTCTTGCATTCGCTTGCCAGTACTCGACGCCTTTCCTCCACCATTGGATAAATCTTTGAACGAAAGGGTTTGTTTGATAATCTTGTCCTAACTCAATTTGGATTTGCTGCCCGTTCGAAATTCGCAAATGCATCGCCGAGCAGCACCGTAGAAGTGCATCAAAATAACGCTCCGCTTTCGATTCCGTCTGCTGTATCTCTCCGGCTAATACATAATGGGAAAAGTCAATGGTCAATCTCATTGCCGGCATATCCGTAACATATTCTACGGTTCTAAGAAGATCCTGTGTAATACGTCCGCGATGTGTTTCAAAAAAACAGGGCAATCCGATCCGCAATGACTCCTCCATGATTCTTTGAAGGAAATGAACAGCCTCCCTTCCAATCATAAAGGCATCGCCTGGTTGAATATTGACATAAGAAGCCCCCGCTTCCTTCGCCTGCCTCATGTATGAGAAGATTTTTTCGCCATCCCATGGACCCAGACCGATTCCCCATAATAATTTATGACGATCTGCTAGTTCGATCCAGCGCGAGCCGTCCATCAGTTCTGCAGATGTCCCCAATACTCCTGTGAAACCCGCTTCACTGATTCGGTCGAATTTTTCTTCCTGGGACCACTCCTTGCCTTGGCTTCCAAGACCGATCATCGCCCACCAGGCCTGGTGAATTTCGACTCTGGGCGCAGATAATTCTCCACAATTGATGCTCCTAAAACATTCACTGTTAGCTTGTACCATCTCTACTCAACCTCCTGCTTTCCAGTGTAACGTTCTATACGCATTCTCTCCATTCACGAATGTTTTATATATTTATACCTTTGTTATTAACTTTCTATTATGATCCAAATAACAATCATACGTATTCTTGAATACGAGGAGTCCCATAGGAATGGAAATAGGCTTCATCCAAAAACAAACCGAAACAAGTAATCGAATAAAATCCTTTGGAAGCATAAAACTATATTTTGTCTCTTATATGTTGTAGGTCAAAATCCAATTTAACGGAAGGCTTCATAATCATCAACACTTCTGAAATCGTAAAATCTTCCGTGTCTGCTTTAACTCCCCTGTCAGAAGTTGAAGAAGCACCACAAAAATAAGCGTTAATCCTTCTTTTACTGAAAAACTGCAATGTAAAAAAATCGCTGAATTCCAATGGTATCAAGGATTTCAAGCGATTTAATCATCTACCTTTATTCACATTAAAAGCATTTATGCGGAGCGAGCCCATTACCCTTGATGGAGGAGACCGTTTAATCCCCCTTTGATTGAAAAGGGAGATTTTTACATCCATTCATCATACATCTCCTTCCAGGCATGGTCGTACAATCGGGCATATACACGAGAAAAAGGCTGCCGTAGCAACCCCCACTGGTCAACTAAAGCTACCCGTTACTTTAAGTACATTTTTTCACAATCTAACAAAAATAGCGTTTAAAAGTTGTTGTTCATCTTTAGTCATTTCTTACAGCACCAGTATTCTCAATTCCTACACTTTTTGCCCAAAATTCTAACCTTTGTCCCTCGTAAAATTCTAAGTAAAAGGAGCCTTTTTCTCCTAAAAATTCTTTTAATTCACCATTAATTACTGCTTTTCCACGATAGACATTATCGATTGTTAAGGTTTTTGAATCTGTTACATTAAAAAAATCAAAATGTTTTACTTCAACATCAGTAAATACTAAGCTGATACCTTCCCCATTTACATCTTGTTTAAAGTTTATGAATAAAACATTATCTTTTAATGATACACTTTCACAATCATAATCATTGTGTAAATCGTAATAGCCGTAGTCAAATTCATACTGACAAAGATTCTCAAATAATTCTATTGATTTTGCAAATAACAGGACTGTCATCTCCTTTTTAACCTACATCGTTTTTATACTATTTCTTTTTTCAAAATGGCTTTTCCTTCTTCCACTAACCTGCCCCGTTACTTCAAGAAGAAAAGCCGCCAAAATGGCAGCTAGATCTTCAACTCTTGCCCCCGTTGTTTAAGAAGAAAATAATTATTTTTCATCAATACATTGTTTTCTTAAATAATAAAAAATAATAACTAAAGGGTGTTCAAACTCATTAAGTTGGATTTTATCAAATCGCCTTTTCCCTAAACGTCGGTCAATCAAAGAAAATGCTTTATATATAGGATTGTTAGAGGATAGTGCTTCCTCATAAGGAGTATTAATATAATTCCAAATATTATTGGTAATGTGGCTTGTTTCATGAACGCCATGTTTCATTATTTCTTCAACTTTTTTAGATTTAATTTGAACATTATAAAAATCTTCGTGAAAGGCATGCTGTATTGAAAAATCATTAAGGGAGTCGGTAGGAATTGGTGTCACATACCAATGATAATATCCGCCTCCGAAAATTTTCTTCCCGTCCAACGTTATCCATGCTTCACCATAATCATCATGTGCCTCGTGGTAACATGTCATGTGGACATCAATTCTTTCTTTTAATTCAGGCGTAATAAACTCCTTAATTTTTTTTCTTAATTTTGACCACTTCATTTTTTTGAAAAATCCTTCCACTAAATTTAGTCCCTAATAGTCGATACAACGGCTAATAGAACTCTTGAACCTGTTAGTTAAATAACAACTTCAAGAAAATCTCGTGATAATGCACCCAAGAATAAAGTTATCCCATTACTATCACAAATTTCTACCTCGAAATGGTTGTCATCGTAAACTTCTAAAATTGTACCAATTTGCCCTTTGGTAATACCCTCAATAAGGTTATCTTTTGTAATTTTAACTACATCAAATTGTTTCATTTAAACACCCCTTGTTAAACAAAAGCACCCGTTAGCCATCCATGAAGCGCAAAAATCAGCGCTTCACCACAGAGAATGAAAATGGGTTAAAACCGTCAATACTGATTCTACGGCTGGGAGAGGAAGGTCGCTGAACTATGGTGCGTTAGAGCCCATCCGTTAGTCTGACTCCACCGACCACGGTGCACCACTGACTGTCGCTCCCTTACGGGAAGCACACATGGTAGATTAATCCTATTCTGGTTGTTGCACCAGCCTCTAATTATAATGATCGCCGTAGAAAGGATGTTTTCAATGGATGTAGTCATTGAAAGAGCATGCGGTATGGATGTCCATAAGGACAATATTACTGCCTGCATTTTGACACCTGAAGGAAAGGAGATTCAAACGTTTTCTACTAAAACTGTATTTCTATTACAGTTGGTTGACTGGGTTAAACAACATAATTGTACCCACGTCGCCATGGAAAGCACGAGTGTTTATTGGAAGCCTATTGTGAATTTACTAGAAGCTGAGGAC